>JAAYQT010000350.1 GCA_012519165.1 Synergistaceae bacterium | reverse complement strand
TCTTAAGGAGAGAGTAGGCGAGGGATATGGCGGCAAGGCCTATCAGAACCGCCGAGATGGGCTTTGAGAAGAAGATGGCGGGAGATCCGTTAGAAAGGGTCATGGCGTTCCTGAAGGATTGCTCCGTCGTCCCACCGAGTATGAGGGCCAGCACCAGCGGCGGCAGCGGAATTTCCAGCTTCGAGAAGATGTACCCCCCAATTCCGAAGACCATCACCAGGATGAAGTCGAAGGAGCTGTAGTTTAGGAAGTAGGTGCCCATGAAGGCCATCCCCAGGATGAGGGGCAGCATAATCCTCTGGGGAATCTTGAGCAGCTTAACCAGCGGGATTGCCAGGGGCAGGTTAATGACGATCAGCAGCACGTTCCCCAGAAGCATGGATGCTATGACGCCCCAGGCTATTTCCGGGAACTGGGAGAAGAGAATGGGCCCGGGCTTAACGCCAAGCATCATCAGGGCGCCCAGCATCACTGCGGTCGTACCGGAGCCGGGAATCCCCAGGGTGAGAAGGGGAACCATGGCGCCGCATGCGCAGGCGTTGTTCGCGGCCTCGGGCGCGGCAAGGCCCTCAATGGCCCCCTTGCCGAACTCCTCGGGGGTCTTGCTGAGGTTCTTCTCCATGGCGTAGGCCATGAATGTGGCGATGCTGGCGCCCATCCCCGGCAGCACCCCCACGAAGAAGCCCAGCGGGGTGCTTCGCACCATGGGCATTATCGTCTTTTTAAAATCCGCCCAGCTTACCCTGACTTTCCCGATGCTTGCGGCGTCCAGCTTGTGCTGCTCGTTTATGGACTTGTAGTTCCTGAAGACTTCGCAAACTGCGTAAACGCCGATCATCACCACCAGAAAGTCGATCCCGTCCTGAAGTTCCTCGACGCCGTAGGTGAAGCGGAGCTGCCCCGTCAGGGCGTCGATTCCCACCGTGGAGAGCATGAAACCGATTCCCATTGCGATTACTCCCTTAAGGAGGCTTCCCTCGGCGAGGGTTATGGTGGCCACAAGGGCGAAGAGCATTAGGGAGAACATCTCCACGGGACCGAATTTAAGGGCGGCGGCGGCAATGGGGCCGGTGAGGAAGATCAGGAAGAGCATGCCGATAATGCCGCCGATGAAGGAGGCTATGGCGGATATGGCAAGGGCCGTCCCGGCCCTACCCTTCTTGGTCATGGGGTAGCCGTCGAAGCAGGATACTATGGCCGATGCGTCCCCGGGGACGTTAATCATTATGGAGGCCCTCGACCCGCCGAACATGGCCCCGTAGTAGACTGCGCACATGGTTATCAGCGCCGTGGCCGGGTTCATGCCGAAGGTTATGGGGATAAGGATTGCCACTCCCGTGGCGGGCCCGAGGCCGGGAAGCATCCCGACGATGGTCCCCAGAAGCCCCCCGATGAAGACCCACATCACGTTGTAGGCGGAAAGGGCGGTAGAAAACCCCAGTGCGAGATTTGAAAAAATAGCGTCCATGTCCCTTTCCCCCTAAAACGGAAGCATGTTCTCTATGATGCCTCTGGGGAGGCTCAGCTGAAGGGCTATGGCGAAAGCCCCGTAAGTAACGGTCGAGAATAGAAGGGAGATGACTGCGTTCTGAAGCAGCCTGCCCCTGTTTATCAAAAGAGTGGCGCAGAGCATGAATGCCGTAGTTGCAAGTAAGTACCCCCATGACTCGAGCACCATACCGTACCCGATGCCCAGCGCGGTGGTCGCGGCGATTTTCGTCCATACACCGGCGTCTGAGACGAAGCCCCAGTCTACCGGGTCTTTTTTGGCAGATTTTTTGTCGCCGACGCAAAGAGCCGCGCCCGCAAGGATTACCGCAACGGATACGATAATTGGAAAAAGGCGGGGCCCGATTTCGTCGCCCGCTCTTACGTCCTTCAGCTGAAGGGCGGTGGCCAGGTAGACTGCGCCCATGACCACGGCAATGACCCCGCTGGCGAAATTCTTGTTCATCTTTCGGCCTCCGTTAATTCAAAATGAGGTTTAATTCGAAAAGGCCGGAGAGCCAAATCAGCTCCCCGGCCGCCAGGTCTCGCTTAAATTTTTACTTCAGTCCAACCTTAACAAGCAGTTCGTCGAATTCGCCCGTGCTCTTTTCCAGGAATTTCTCGTGTTCGGCGGCGTTCTGGTAGAAGTTGCTCCAGCCCGCGTTATCGCACAGGGTCTTCCAGGTCTCGGTCTTTACCATCTTTGAAAATACGTCGTTCCAGTAGGCTATTTGGTCCTCCGTGAGTTCCGGGGCGCCGATGAAACCCCTCCAGTGGGGGAACACTACGTCGATGCCCTGCTCTTTGAAAGTGGCCACATCGGGGAGGAAGTCCAGCTTCTCGTCGGAGCTTACGCCGATTACCCTCATAGTGTCGCCCTTATGCTGTTCCAGAACTTCTGCAAGGCCAATGCTCGTGGCCTTCACGTGGCCTCCGAGGAGGGCCGGCACGATCTCCCCGCCTGCGCCGGGGTAGACGATGAACTTGATGGAAGCCGGGTCTACATCAAACTTCTGGGCAATCTGGAGGAACATGAGATGGTCATTGTTGCCCAGGGTCGGGCCGATTCCGACCGGTACCGCCGTCGGGTCGGCCTTGATGGCTTCGAAGAGGTCCTTCACTGTTTTCCAGGGGGAGTCCTTTTCGACTGCAATCGAAATCCACTCAGCCTGAAGGGCGGCGAGGGGCGTGAAATCCTTGTACGTAAGGTCGCTCTTGCCGAGCAGGTTGTTGAGCATCACAAGTGTGGATGTTGCCGCAAGGTACTCGCCCTGCCCCTTCTTGCCCTTGAGATAGTTCCACCCGGTGGCGCCGCCGCCGCCGGGCTTGTTGGTGACGATGACGTTCTTGTCCACAAGCTTCTCGTCCACCAGCGATTTCTGCACTATCCTGCACAGCATGTCCCATCCCCCGCCCGGGTTGGCAGGCGCAATGAGTTCGATGGTGCGGGAAGGCTTCCATTCGGCGGAAGCGCCGCCTACTGCCGCAAGCATTGCCACAAGTAAAACTGCTGCAAACAACTTTTTCATCAGACTGGTTCCTCCTTGAAAATATATTTGCTCATCCGCACCTGGTGCGGTTAAAGCCGCTAAAAGAAAGGAAAATCAGAAAGCTTATCTGCGTTGCCGGATTTCTCGCGCCATATGACGAACGACTCGTTCAGGTGTTCGGTCCAAATCTCGGCCGCCCTCTCCGGGTCCCGCCCCCGCAATGCAAGGTACAGGGCCTTTCTCCTTGACAGGCTCTTTTCGGGCCTGTTTGGCAGGATGGTCCTCATCACCATATAGCGGTCAAAAATCTCCCGTTGCGCAAAAACAAGGTCCGTCAGCCTTTTTGACCCGCAGCCCTCAAAGACTACCTTGTTATATTCCTTAACTATGGGGAAAAAACGCTCCAGCATCTCATCCCCGCTGAACTCTGAGAAGACCGCGTCTGCGCGGGAGAGCAGGGCTTCAATCTCGTCCAGCGCGGCATCGCTGATCCGAAGGGCGGAGTAGCGGACTGCCAGCGTCTCCAGCGCCTTTCGTATTGCGAAGGTATTGGCGAGCTCGTAGGGGGATACGGAGGAAACTCTGTTGCCCCTCATGGGGACCCTTTCAATATACCCGTCCGCCTCCAGTTTTTGCACCGCCTCCCGCACCGGGGTGCGGCTTACCCCGTACTCGGCGGCGATCTCGGCGTCGGTAAAGGCGGCGCCGGGCTTGAGGTCGCCAAGAATTACGGCTTTTCTGAGGTGTTCGTAGATAAGATCTCGCATGGGTTTTGAGCGAAGTTTGGGTATGTTTTTAAGGATTGCCATGCGCTCGCCTCCATATAAAAGATATTTTCCAGTTTTTAGATAAATACTGGATCCAATATCCTGCATTCGCATTGTATAATACCCTTTGAAGGTTAAACTGT
>JAAYQT010000349.1 GCA_012519165.1 Synergistaceae bacterium | reverse complement strand
TAATCCTTCTTGTGCCATGGATCGTTCCCCCGTCCTCCGCAGGCGCCGCCCCCATACCGCCGGGGTCCTTCGGGGAACCGGTTCCGGCGGGAGAGAGGGAGTGGACCATCATTGCCTACTTCGACGGCGACAACAATCTCGAAATCGCCGCACTCCATGACCTTAAGGAGCTGGAAGCAGGATTTGCCGGGTCAAAAGTTGAAGTTGTCGTGCTGCTCGACAGGTCGAAGGAGTTCACCGACGCCATGGGAGACTGGAGCGGGACCAGGGCCTTCCGGCTTAAAAAGTTTGCCCGGGAGGATGATATTGACTCCCTGATGCTGGCCGATTTCGGCGAGCTGAACATGGGAGACCCCGCAGTTCTCGAGAGCTTCATCAGGGAGGCGGTCAGGGTTTTTCCGTCGCCCAAAACCGCTCTCTTCATGTGGGATCACGGCGCGGGATGGATCAATATGGCAAATGACGATGACGCCCCCGGCGCCGAGGGCGGGACCGACGAGGTAACCCTGGCCGAATTCCGGGATGTTCTGAAAAACATTTCACCCATTCTCCCCGGGAAAAAGCTGGATCTTATCTTCTTCGACATGTGCCTGATGGGGCAGGCCGAGACGGTGGCGGCATGCGCCCCCTACGCCTCCTTCATGGTGGGCGCCGCCCCCACAATTCCGGGAGTGGGGATGGACTACTCGAAAGCCCTTCCCCTGTTTGCGTCGGGCAAAAGCGCTGCCGACATTTCCGCCGAACTGGTCCGGACCGGAGTCAGGGGCTTTAAGGAACACGGAAGGAAGGACGGGGCCTATACGGCCTTCGACCTCTCAAAAACCGGGAGTTTTTTGACGGCCTTTGCATCCTTCTCCCAAAAACTGGCGGAGACCATACCTTCCGAATGGGCCAACATAACCAGGGCAATTTTTTACGCCAAGAACTACGGGGGGCGGGAAGACTTTCTCAGGGACGACGGGGCCCTGTCCAGCATCGACCTCGGGGACTTTCTGGCCCGCTTGAAAAAAACAATGGCCAATCCTCCCCTGAAGGAGATTGCCGGCCTGGAGAATGCCATCGCCGGGATGATTATCACAACGGAAAAGGGACCCGCGCTCACATTCAGCAACGGCCTGTCCATCTACGCGCCCTTGCGGGAGAACAATATGAGGAGCGACTACTCCTCCCTGGACTTCCACGGCGCCACGGGGTGGGCATCCACTCTCGGCTCGCTTTACAGAAAGCAGAAAGAAGACGGCATGACCCCCCCGAAGGTCCTGGCCATCCAGTTCGGAACGCCAAAGCTCCGTCCCGGGGTTACTCACCCCACGGGCGGGAAAGACTTCGACCTTGACCCGCTTACCGAGGTGACGCCCCTTTCGGCAAATCTTCCGAAGAGCAGTTACGTCAAGCTGACCATAGAAGGCAGGGCCATCCTGTGGGGTTACGCCGGCTTCGCCTGGTCGGACGCCCCCGGGGGGGAATATACTGTGGTCTCCGATGCCATTCTGCTGGATGAAAGACTCGACCCCGAAGGCGCAAAGAAGCGCCTCGAAGAGGCGGCCGAAGTCTCTGACGCCATGATACCCGTCTTCCGGGACGGGCGAAACGAGCTTCTCTACCAGGTGGGGGGCCTGATCCACAGGGTTGCCAACGGTAAGACCAGCGTTCCGGTCACGGCCCGCTACAGGGATGTTTCCGACCTGTTCCACTTCACCATCAACGGCACTTACACAGACTCCCGGACCCGGGGTGAAATACCCGTGGAGCTGGTGGTTGACACTCAAACCTACGGCATCGTGGCAATGACGTCGGTTGTTTTCACTGCGAACGGCCTGGCCGTATCCGATGTAACGCCCTCCCCCGAGGGCATATTTAAACCGTCGATTATCAAGTTCGGCCCAGACGGCAAGGTAAGAACAGCGCCGGGGGAACCCATCCGGTGGGAGGACGGCCTCGACATAATCCTCGACATAATCCCTCCGGGGAAAACCCTCAGAATCATCGGTCAGGCTGAATCCATCGGCGGAGCCGGGACAAGTCTGGTCAGCCCCCCGGTCACAGTGGCGGCAAACCCTGAGATAATGCCCGGGCTTGATATAACCCACAGGATGGGGATGGACAAGCTTCCGGGAAAATACGCGGCCTTCACGGCGGTCGCCCAGAGAAACGGCCAGGGGATGATTCTTGCGCCCTCCGGCAACGTGATCACCATCAGCCCGTCAGGCAAAAACGCAACCGTCTTCCCGGCTAAATCCGAGATCTTCGGAGTTAAGCCCTCCGAGTTCGCCCTGCTCTTTGAACCGCGGGGACTGCCCATGCTGACGGCCTATGAAAAAGATGAGAAGGATGGAGGAGAATACGAACCGGCGGAACGGCGTTTTGCCGTCCTGACCCTTGAAGGCAACAGCTACTACTGGACTACCTTCGACAGCTACACCATGGCGAAGACCGTCCTTGCGCCCCTTGACGAGTTTAATTTCCCATCGGGGTACATTTACGGTTCATGGAGAGGCAATGACGGCAGCTACCTGGAGATAAGCCAGGGAGGAGCGGTCTACACTTCGGAAAAAGGCGCCAAAGTTCAGGGAACCGCTGCAATTAAGGACAATCTTCTCTCGGTAACGCCTCCGTCCGGCAGCGCAATACGCCTCTACTTCGGGTTTAACCAGCCCTCCGACGCAATGGTTGCCACATTTGCCGACTCCGGCACGGCTGTTGTATATACG
>JAAYQT010000348.1 GCA_012519165.1 Synergistaceae bacterium | reverse complement strand
TGTGTATAAAAGACAAAAAAATATCTGGAAAGCTTTTTTAATTAATACGATTTAATCTTATCGGAAAAAGGGTTTTACGCAGGAATTCTACATCAGCAGGAAGGGCTGCGCAACGTAGCCGACGGAAAGGCCCCGCCTTTTTACGGCAAATGACCTCCCGGCCCGAGTACCCGCCCTTAAACAAGGGCTTACATCCGGCAAATATTTCAGAATCATTATATATTAAACCCTGCGGCGAGGCCAATCAGAGTTGGTCTTATAATAGGGGAAACTTCGCGGAGGGGACTTATGGAGGCAAAAGGGTATCTTCAGGTTTATACGGGAGAGGGCAAAGGGAAGACTACCGCCGCTCTGGGGCTGCTGCTGCGGGCCGCGGGAGCGGGGATGAAGGTTTTTTTCGGGCAGTTTCTGAAGCGGGCCGAGTACAGCGAGCACAAGGCTCTTGCCCGCCTGCCGGGGTTGACCGCGGAGGCCTTCGGGGGAGAGAGGGCCGTGGGTTCGGCCCCTACGGAACAGGACCGCGTTCTGGCTCAAAAGGGGGTGGTTAGACTGCTTGAGGCGGCGTCGGGCGGCGAGTGGGACCTGGTGATAGCCGACGAAATTTTCGTGGCGGTTCACCTTGGGCTGATCTCAAAAGAGGACGTACTGGCGCTGGCGGAGGCTCGAAACCCGTCGGTGGAGCTGGTAATGACGGGCCGGTACGCCTTCCCCGAAATTTTGGAGAGGGCCGACCTGGTCACCGAGATGAAGGAGATAAAGCACTACTTCGCTAAAGGCATAGCCGCCCGAAGGGGGATTGAACTGTGAGTATGCACCCGAGGGTTGTAATTGCAGGAACGGGCAGCGGTTCCGGCAAAACGACCGTAACCATGGGCCTCCTGGCCGCTATCGGCGCAACGGGCGATGCCGCGCTGCCTTTCAAGGCGGGCGCCGACATGATAGACCCCGGCTACCACACGGCGGCGGCGGGGCGGCCCTGCCGGAACCTGGACACCATGCTACTTTCCCGCGACCGGCTGCTGGAGCTTTTCAGCCGAAGCGCCCCCGGGGGCGGCCTTTCGGTTATTGAAGGGGTTATGGGCCTCTTTGACGGCGCGGGGGCCAGGGAGGAGAGGGGAAGTACCGCCCACCTGGCAAAGCTGCTGGCCTCCCCCGTAATCCTCACCGTTAACGGCAAGGCCATGGGAAGGAGCGCCGCCGCCCTGGTGGCGGGCTTCGCCCGGTTTGACCCGGAGACTGAAATCAGGGGCGTCATCTTCAACAACCTGGGAAGCGAGAGGCACTACCTACTGTTGAAGGAGGCGGTGGAGGGAGATACGGGTATCCCCGCCCTGGGATGGCTTCCAAGAAAGGACGACGTCGCCCTCCCCGAGCGGCGGCTGGGGCTTGTCCCGGCGGGACTGCGCCCCGGGACGGAGGCGCTGCCGGGCAGGCTAAAAGCCCTGGTTGAGGAGCATATCGACGTAAAGCGGGTAATCTCCATCGCCCGCTCCGCGCCCCCCCTCCCCGCCTTTGAGCCCTCCATTTTTGTCGCGCCCCCCGCAGGGCGGGCCGTCATCGCCGCAGCCCGCGACGGAGCCTTCTGCTTTCCCGGGCAGGACAACCTTGACATCCTGGGACACCTGGGGGCCGAAATTAAATTCTTCAGCCCCCTTGAGGACTCAGACCTCCCTGCCGGCGCTGCGGGGGTGTTTTTTGACGGCGACTTCCCGGAGGAGTTTGCGCCCCGCCTGGCGGAGAATCTGCCCATGAAGAAGGCTTTAAGGAAGGCCGCGGAGGCGGGCATGCCCATCCTGGCGGGCGCCGGGGGCCTTAAGCTCCTGGCGGAAAGATTTACGGACAAAAACGGCGCTACTCACGCCATGGCGGGGGTTCTCCCGGGCTCCTCGGGGCCTTCGGACAGGCTCACCCTGGGCTACTGCGCGGGGAGACTCGCCAAAACAGTGCTGGCCGGAGAGGAGGGGGATACCCTTTCGGGGCGGCTATTCCACTATTCAACCTATGATCCCGGCGGGATTGATGATGTCTTCTCCCTGGCCCTGGAAAGAAACGGCGCCCTGCTTCGTGACGGCCCTGCGCGGGGCAACGTGTTCGCCTCCTTTTTAAGCCTCCACTTCGGGACGGACCTCTCCCCCGCCGCGCGGCTGATCAGGGCCGCAGAACGGTACGGGCAAAAAAAATAAGGCCCCGGAATTGGCCGTCCGGGGCCCGTTTAAAAATTTAATCCAGAAAATCCCTGAGCTTCTTGCTCTTGCTCGGGTGGCGGAGCCGCCTCAGGGCCTTGGCCTCTATCTGCCTTATACGCTCCCTGGTCACCCCGAAGCATTTGCCCACTTCCTCCAGGGTGTAGGACCGGCCGTCCTCCAGGCCGAACCGGTACTGGAGCACCTCCCGCTCCCGCTCGGAGAGCTCGTCAAGCATCTCCTCTATCTGCTCCCTAAGCAGGTGTCCCGCCGCCGCCTCCTCGGGGCTGGGGAGGTCCCTGTCCTCGATGAAGTCGCCGAGCTGGCTGTCCTCCTCCTCGCCTATGGGCGTCTCCAGCGATACGGGGAGCTGGGCAATCCTGCGGATGTCCTCAACCTTGGAGGGCTCTATCTCCATCTCTGCGGCAATCTCCGCGTCGGTGGGCTCCCTGCCCAGGCGTTGCACCAGCTGCCGGGAGATGCGCACCATCTTGTTGATGGTCTCCACCATGTGCACCGGCACCCGGATAGTCCGGGCCTGGTCGGCGATGGCCCTGGTGATGGCCTGGCGGATCCACCAGGTGGCGTAGGTGCTGAACTTGAAGCCCTTGCGGTAGTCGAACTTCTCCACCGCCCGTATGAGCCCCAGGTTACCCTCCTGGATGAGGTCCAGGAAGAGCATTCCCCGCCCGATATATTTTTTGGCGATGCTCACCACCAGCCGGAGGTTAGCGTCCACTATCTTTCTCTTGGCGGTTTCGTCGCCGGCCTCCACCCTCTTTGCCAGCTCCACTTCCTCGGCGGCGTCCAGCAGGGGCACCTTGCCTATCTCCCTGAGGTACATCCGCACCGGGTCGGTGAGGGGTATATCGTCAAGCTTTCCGATCTCCATGTCCGACGTGGGGGGGGCCAGCATGTCATCGTCCACCGCTATCGCAACCGCGCCGTCGGGGGAGGGTTCCTTGTCGTCGTCGATTATTTCTATGCCGCTGTCCTGAAGCCGGGAGATCATGTTGTCCAAGATTTCGGGGTTCCAGTTTTCAAGGGGAATGTGCCGCTCAATGTCGCTCTGGGTAAGAAAGCCGCCCTTGCCCTGTCCTTCGGAGATGAGCTCCTGCATACGAACCATGTACTCGGAGACCTCTTCCCTGGACATCTCTTCTTTTTTTGCTTCCTTTTCGTCAAGGAAAACTGTCTTCTCCTGCAGAAAGTCCTTTCCCTTAAGAATTTCGTTTTCCATCGGGTTTTCAGTCTCCTTTTCGTAGCGACAGAAAAGGCCCCGGTTGATTTTACGGGGTCGGGGCCGGCCAAAAGATTTTAAAGCTATTCGAATGCGATCAAATATTATACCATAATTTTAACCTGACGCAAGCTCTATGGTGAAAAAAGGAGGGAAAGAGACCTCCGGAGAGGGCCCCACCCACCTGCGGGTCTCTTCAAACTCCATCTCGTAGAGAAGGCGGCTTATTTCAAGCCTCACAGGATCGTCGGTTTCGTAGGGGATGAAAAACCGCCTGTAGCCGAAGGTCTCGGCAAAGAATGCCGTGTCCTCCCGCGGAGGGGCATGTTTTTCCAGGGCCTCCCCCAGCTTGTCCAAAAATTCGTCCTCGCCGAAGAGGGGGTTGCCGCTCACTAAAATTATGGCCTTAAAGCACTCCCTGATGATGTTTCTGTCCCTCAGGGTGCAGAAGGAAACTCCCCCCTCAATGTCTTCGTGATCCTCAAGGAGGGAGAGGATGGCCTCCTCCATGGCGGAGGAGTAGCCGAACAGCATGGTGAAACCCAGCTCTATTCTGCGGAGCCTGCCGGGGATGAACATGTTGTCCCGGAGCAGGGTGCCGACGTAACCGCTCTTAAAGCTGGCGAGGCAGAAAAATTCGCTGTTCAGGCCGAGGGCCAGAGCGGCAATCTTTGACAGAAGGCCGCTGTGAAACAGATTTATGGATACGGGTTTATAGTCCACTCCCAGGGGAAACCAAGGGGCTATCTGCATGTCCACATCGGAATCCCAGTAAGGAAGGGACGTCATTTGACCGCTTTCTTCGCTTCCCTTTGCTTCAGCAGCAGGTTGATTACGTGGTCCACAAGTTCGGGAATTTCGGGCTTGGTTATCTGGGATTCGGCGCCCACGCTCGCGGCCTTGGCCTTTATGTCCTGGGCCATGATGGATGAAAACACTATGATGGGGAGCTTTTTATACTCCGGGTGCTCCTTCACCCTCCTGGTGAGGGCCAGTCCGTCCAGCCTCGGCATCTCCACGTCGGTTATGAGGAGGTCGTAGTTTTCGCCGGGGGTGGAGAGCCTGTCCCAGGCCTCTTTGCCGTCCACGCAGAGAACGAGGTTGTGGAACCCGCCCTGGGCCAGTACTTCGGCAATCTGCTTCCTTATGAGGGGCGAGTCCTCCGCAACGAGGATCCTGTAGGCGTCCAGGTCGCCCAGGGGCTGGGTCATCTCCCGGGCCCTGTCCACGTCGATACTGTACCGCTCCGAGAGGGTGGGGTTCACCTTCTGGACAATGGCCTCGTAGTCCAGCAGGAGGACGTTGCGGCTGTCCCGCTTTATTACGTAAAGGACGTACTCGCCGAGGAAGGTCCCCGTGAGGGTCGAGTCCAGCTCCTCCGAGTTGATCCTGTAGATACGCTCCACGGCGTCCACCACGAAGCCGAGCTTGATCTCGTTGAATTCGGCGATGATCACCT
>JAAYQT010000347.1 GCA_012519165.1 Synergistaceae bacterium | reverse complement strand
GTTCCCCTGGCCTCTTCCTCCCGTTTTTTCTTCATAAGGGCCATGACGGTCTGCTGAATCTCCTTCTGGGACTGGAGAAGCTCCCTGGCGGCCTTTTCATGAAGGGATTTTTCGGTGCGCACCTTCTGCAGGAAGGCGTTGCTCTTGTTTATCTCCTCCCGGTAGGTCTTCCTCTCCCCGGTGAGGCTGGCAGTGTTGGCCGACAGCTCCTTCTCCTGGCGCCTCATCTGTTCGGCGGCTTTGATGAGCCTGTCCTTCTTTTGCAGCATATCGCCGATCAGGGCTTCGTCCTGGAGGGCTATCTTGTGCAGAAGGAAGGAGGTCTCCATGGCCTCGTGGGCGGTGGCGGAGGACAGCAGCAGGTTGAATTCCGCCACTCCGCCGTACTTGTAAATGTCCACCAGGCGGTTTTCCAGCACTTCCATCATCTCGGCGAGCTCCGCCTCGGTGAGCTTGACCTCGGCCTGGAGGCCTGCAATGGTGTTTTTCACCTTTTCAAGTTTCAGCTCCAAAACCTTTATCCGCTGCTCCGTCACCTTCTTTTTCTGGTCCAGGGAGTTTATCTCTCCCAAAACCCCTTTTTCCTTCTCGCCCATCTGTTTTGCATGTCTCTGGTGCTCGCTTATCTGTTTTTCCAGGATGCGCATCCTGGCCTCTTCCTGGGCGATTCTGCTGTCCAGTCCCGACGGGGCGGCGGGCGAAGCTGAAAGAACCGCTGATAAAAAAGCCGTTAAAAACAGAATATTACGTAAGTACCTCAACAGTATCAGCTCCTTTGCTTAAAACTACCTCGGACGCATCGCCCTGGAAGTAAACCTGTTAACCGCCAGCCAGCTGCACATCCAGCCCATGGTGGCCCCGGTGGCAAACAAAAGGAGGAAGAAGCGGTAGAGAATATGTCCGCCTTCGATAATGTCAAGAAAGGCCAGCGCAGAGCGCACGGCGTTTACCGCAGAGGAGTAGGTGCCCCAGAGCCCCGCCGCCGCCAGCAGCGCCCCTCCCGCCCCCAGAAACATGCCCTGGAAGACGAAGGGGAGGGAGATGTAGGTCCGGGTTGCGCCTATGAGGAGCATAACCTCGATCTCCTCCTTCCTGGAGTAGATGGCTATTCTTATGGTGTTGAAAATAACCATGGCGCTGATGACCACGGCCATGATCAGAATGCCTCCGGATACGGTGGATGAAGCCCTGGAAATGGCGGAAAGCCGCTCCACCAGGCGGCCGGAGTAGATTACCTCCTCTACTGCGGGGAACACTACCAGGTCCCTCACCAGGGGGGTGATATGTTCCACCCTGTGAACCTGTATCTCCACGCTCCAGGGGAGGGGGTTCTCTCCTATAAGGGTTACGGCCCTGGCCTGGTTCCCTAATTTTGCCCTGAGTCTGTCCAGGGCTTCTTCGGGAGAGATGGCCCTGACCGACCTTACCGTGGGGTTCTCCTTAACGGCTTCGAGGACTACTCCCGGCTTTTCGTCCTTTTTCATGTAGACCTGCACCACGAGCCCGCCCTCGATTCTGGAGACCACGTGGCGGACGTTAAGGGAAAAAAGGGCGGTGAAGCCAAGGATATAGAGCACCGAGGCGGCGGTAATGAGGGTGAGGACGCTGAGCCCCCAGTGGCGGAAGATGAGTCTTGCAGTGTCTCTGAGGGCGTACTTAAAGCTCGCCATCGAAAAAATACCTCCCCCTCTTTTCGTCCCGTTTAAGCCTGCCGTTGTGGAGCTCTACCAGGCGCTGCCTGTAGGCGTCCACCAAATACTGGTCGTGGGTGGCCACAAGCACGGTGGTCCCGGCGGCGTTTATGGACAGCAGCAGCCGCATGATCTCCTCCGAAGTTCTCACGTCAAGGTTGCCCGTGGGCTCGTCAGCCAAAAAGACCGACGGGGAGTTGGCCATGGCTCTGGCGATGGCCACGCGCTGCTGTTCGCCCCCTGAAAGCTGGGGGGGCTTAAGGAATCGCCTTCTCCACAGGCCTACCTGGTCTATTACCTCGTTAGCCCGGTTTTGCACAATCCGGGAGGGTATGCCCATGGCCTCCAGCACAAAGGCTACGTTCTCAAACACTGTAAGATTCGGCAGCAGCTTGTAGTCCTGGAATACCACGCCCACGTCCCTTCTGTAAAAGGAGAGGCGGTTCCTGCCGATTTTTCGCAAATTTACGTCGCCGACCGTTATCTGCCCCCTGGTGGGAAGGTACTCCCGGGAGATAAGCCTCAACAGAGTGGTCTTACCGGAGCCCGTAGTCCCCACCAGGTAGACGAACTCCCCCTGGTCGATGGAGAGATAGACGTCCTCAAGGGCAACTATGTCCGGCTCGAACACCTTGGTAACTCCCGCCAGGCGAATATCCATTACCTACCTCCTGCGCATAGTCCAGGCCGATGCGGCGGCGCTCACAATCTGGGAGGCCGTCAGGCCGTAATACTCCTGAAGCTCGGCAGGCGATCCGCTCTGGCCGAACTTGTCAAAAATCGCCACCTGCTTTACCGGCACGGGGTAAGCGGCGCTTACAAGGGCCGCCACCCCTTCGCCCAGGCCGCCCCTGGCAAAGTGCTCTTCGGCGACCACGCAGCAGCCCGTTCTGTGGACGGAGTCAAGTATCAGCTGGGAGGGCAGGGGCGCCACGCTGTAGCAGTCGATAACCTCGGCGCCGATGCCCTGCTTTGCCAATACTTCTGCGGCCTTAAGGGCTTCGGCGACCATGATACCACAACAGCACAGGGTCACCTCCGACCCCTCCCTGAGCGACCTTCCCCCGCCGGGGCGGAAGTTTTTGTCCCCGTCCTCGTAAATTTGAGGCGCCGCTCCCCTGCCGAGCCTGATATATACAGGCCCGTTGAAGGAAAAGGCGTTTGTCAGGGCGGCCATTGCGCTTGCATAGTCCGCCGGGGCCAGGATGGCCATATTGGGGAAGGCCCTCATCAGGGCCAGGTCCTCCAGCATCTGCCGGGAGGCGCCGTCCTCCCCCACAGTGACGCCGCAGCGGGTTCCCGCAATTTTTACGGGAAGGCCGGGGATGGCAATGGCGGACCGGATCTGCTCGTACCCCCTTCCCACCAGGAAGGATGAGTTTGAGGATACGCACACGTTTTTTCCCCCCAGGGCAAGGCCTGCCGCAGTTAAAATCATGTCCTGCTCGGCGGCGCCCAGGTTGAAAACCTTCCCCGGCCACGCCTCCCTGAAAAGGGCCGAGCCTGCGTCGGAGCCTTCGCCCCCCTCCACTACGGTCAACTCTCCCCCCGAAGCGGCAAACTCCATAAGGGCCGGCCCGTAGGCGTCTTCCGTGCTTCTTCCTGCGCCTGTCATGTCAGTCCCCTCCTTTTTCAAGCTCGCGAAGGGCCTTGTCCATGAAATCGCGGCTCAGCTCCCCGATCCCGGAGGCGCCTCCCTCAAGGAAGGAAACGCCCTTTCCGCTCACGGTGCAGGCCAGAATGCAACGGGGCTTCCCGCCGGAAGTCCGGAGGGCGGCCATTGCTCCGTCCAGGGAGGCGAAGTCGTGGCCGTCGCACTCCTCCACCGCCCAGCCGAAGGACGTTAATTTTTCCGCAATAGGCTCCAGAGGCATGATCTCCTCCTCGCCGCCCATATTCTGCCGGCCGTCCCGGTCAATAATAAGTACAAGGTTGTCCAGGCAAAAGCGGGCGGACGTCATGGCAGACTCCCAGAACACTCCCTCCTGGAGTTCGCCGTCCCCCACAAGGCAGTAGACGGACGGGACGGGGGCCCTGTCCCTGAGCGCCAGCGCCAGTCCGTTAGCAAGGCCCAGGCCCTGCCCGGGGGAGCCTCCGGGGGCGTCCACTCCCGGCGCCCGCCTAACCTCAGGAAACCCCTGGAGCATGGCGCCAAGCCTTCTGTAGCTCCAGAGCTCCTCCCTGGGGAAGAAACTCCTGTTTGCAAGCGCCGCGTACAGGGCGGGGCACCCTCTGCCCTTCCCCAGGACGAACCTGTCCCGGTCCTCCCACGAGGGTTCCC
>JAAYQT010000346.1 GCA_012519165.1 Synergistaceae bacterium | reverse complement strand
TCGACAAAGACTCCCTGGACCCCGTCATGCTCAGGGAAAAATGTACCGAGTACGCGCTTAAATTCAGGGACATCCAGCGGGAGGAGTTTATCCGCCTCGGAGTACTGGGGGACTGGGACAACCCATATATGACCCTGAACCCGAAGTACGAGGCGGCACAGCTCGGAGCCTTTGCCGAGCTTGCAAAAAAAGGCCTTGTATATAAGGGTCAAAAGCCGGTTTACTGGTGCATCGACTGCCGGACAGCCCTTGCCACTGCGGAAATAGAATATTGGGACGAGGTATCTCCATCAGTTTTCGTGGCCTATTCCATCCCCGAGGCGGATAAAATTGACCCCTCCCTGGCCGGTCTGGACGTTAACATCATCGTCTGGACCACTACACCCTGGACCCTGCCCGCAAGTATGGCAGTAGCCCTGGGTCATGACCACGACTACACATTTTACCGGGCCGGCGATAAGGTTTACGTCTTCGCACGGGCTTTAAAGGAGTCGGTGGAAAAAGAGACCGGAATATCCTTCGGAGAAGAAGTCCTGACGGTAAAAGGCGCCGCCCTTGAGGGTAAAAAGGCTCTTCACCCCTTCTACCCTCAGCGGGAAATCCCTCTTCTCCTTGCCGACTACGTTGCCCTTGACGCGGGCACGGGATGCGTCCATACGGCGCCGGCCCACGGCGTGGAGGACTACGAAACCTGCGTAAAATACGGCGTCGAGATTTTTAACCCCGTGGACGAAAAAGGTTTTTTCAAAAAAGACAGTGAGATGGTGGGCGGCCTCTCCCTGGAGGAGGGCGCAAAAAAACTCCTTGCAGAGCTAACCGATAACGGCAGGCTCCTTGGAAGCTCAAAAATCACCCACTCCTACCCTCACTGCTGGCGGTGCAAGAGGCCCGTAATCTTCCGCTCTACCGACCAGTGGTTTATCGCGGTCTCCGAGTTCAGGCAGAACGCGCTGAAGTGCATTGAGGAGGACGTAAGGTGGATCCCGGACTGGGGCAAGGAGAGGATCTACAACATGGTCAGGGACAGGTCCGACTGGTGCGTCAGCAGGCAGCGCATTTGGGGCGTGCCCATCCCGGCCTTTTACTGCGAGGCCTGCAACAAGCCCATTCTGACCGAAGACCGTATCCACGCCGTTCAAAAGCACGTGGAGCGGGAGGGATGCTCCGCCTGGTGGAGCAAGACCCCGGAGGAGCTCCTGGGGGACCTGTGCGTCTGCCCCCACTGCGGCGGTAAAAAACTACGTAAAGAGACGGACATCATGGATGTCTGGTTCGACTCAGGCTCCAGCCATGCGGCGGTGCTTAAGGTAAGGCCGGAGCTCAAATGGCCTGCGGATATGTACCTTGAGGGGAGCGACCAGCACAGGGGATGGTTTCAGACCTCCCTCCTGAACTCCGTTGGCATCTTCGGCAAGCCTCCCTACGAACAGGTGCTGACCCACGGGTTTATCGTGGACGGCGAAGGCAAGAAGATGTCAAAGTCCCTGGGCAACGTGGTGGGTCCCCAGGAGATAATCGACGAGTACGGCGCGGATATTCTTAGTCTGTGGGTGGCCTCCACCGATTACAGAAACGACATCCGCATTTCCAAGGGAATAATTAAGAACCTCAGCGAGTCCTACAGGAGGATACGAAATACGGCCCGGTACCTTCTTTCAAGCCTTAAGGGCTTTGATCCGGAAAAGCACGGGGTCTCCCCAGATCAGATGACCGAGATGGACCGGTGGATTCTTCAGAAGATGAACTCTGTCATCTTAAAGGCCAGCGAAGCCTATGACGAGTACGAGTTCCACGTTCCCACCTTCGCCATCCACCAGTTCTGCGTAAACGAGCTCAGCGCCTTCTACCTGGACTCCAGCAAGGACAGGATGTACGCTGAAAAAACAGACTCTCTGCTGAGGAGGAGCGGGCAGTCCGCCATGTGGACTGTTCTTTCATCTCTCATTCGGATGCTGGCCCCGGTTTTAAGCTTCACAGCCGAGGAAGTTTGGCAGGAGATGCGAAAAATAGACCCCCTGCTTCCCGAGAGCATCTTCCTCACCGACTGGCCGGCGCCCGTATCAATTGAAGGCGGCAGAGAGCTGGAGGAGAAATGGGAAAAAGCCCTGACAGTCCGCTCGGCGGTAAGCCGGGCCCTTGAGAAGGCCAGGGCGGCAGGGATCATAGGGCACTCCCTGGACGCCAGGGTTGAAGTGGAAAGAGGGGGAGCAGGGGAGGCGTCAAACCTTTTTTCCGACGACGAACTGCGAATTTTCTCCATAGTCTCGAGCTTCAACTGGACTGACTCATTGAGCGACATGGGAGTAGTATGGGAGGACGATGAAACCTCGATTCGCGTAGGTATTGACAAGGCAAGGGGCGAAAAATGCCCCCGGTGCTGGCAGTACACCGAGGCAGGGGACGAAGATGGACTATGCCCCAGGTGTTCGGCGGTTCTATCGGCCTGAAGGAGTACTTTAACAGTATAATGACACAAAGTTGCAGCCCCGTCGACCCCTCTTCCCTGGAAGATGACGACGGGGTTTTCTCTGAAGAGCCGGAAATAATAAGACCGTCCCCGGAAGACGCAGGCCGGCGCCTGGACGTCTTTTTGGCAGTATGCCTGGGCATAACCCGTTCTAATGCAAAAAAACTCGTTGACGGCGGTAATATACGCCTTCAGGGCGCCGCTAAAACAAAGGCCGGCCTGAAGATTACCCCGGATATGACATTGGTGATAACGGCGCCTCC
>JAAYQT010000345.1 GCA_012519165.1 Synergistaceae bacterium | reverse complement strand
CCGTAGAAGGGGATTTCACGATAGTGGGGGATATAGGGCGCGTCTTTTTCGTCGCCTATGTACATAAGGCGCTTTACCGGGCGACCCTTGTAGATGTGCTCTTCTATTATCTCGGCCACATCGGCCTTCTTCACCCGGCAGTAGAAGGTGCCCTCGGGGTAGACCACCACGATGGGCCCCATTTCGCACATGCCGTGGCAGCCTGTGGGGACAAGCATAACTTCGTCGGAGAGGCCCCTGTCCCAGAGGGATTTCTTGAATTCCTTCCTGATCTCCTCCGAGCCTCCCGAGACGCACCCGGTGCCTCCGCAGATAAGGACGTGCGAGCGATAAATGTGCATTATATTCTCCCTCCGCCCTTTACTCGAACTTGTCGAGGATGCCCTTGACCATGTCCGGAGTAAGGCGTCCGAATGTATTTTCACCGATGGTCATGACGGGGGCGAGCCCGCACGCGCCCAGGCACGCCACCGGCTCCAGGGTGAAGCGGAGGTCCTCGGTGGTCTGGTCTTCTTCCACCTGCAGAAGATCCTTTATCCGCTCCAGAATTTTAAGGCTGCCCCGCACATGGCACGCGGTGCCCCTGCATACCCTTATGATGTGTCTCCCCCTGGGGGAGAGGTGAAACTGGGCGTAAAAAGTTGCTACCCCGAAGAGCTTTGCCGCCGGGATATCCAGTTCCCTGGCCATAAATTCAACGGCTTCCGGGGCGATATAACCCATCTCTTTCTGCATCGCCGCCAGAAGGGGGATGGCAGCCCCTTCTCTTCCCCTGTAAAGGTCGGCAATGGGAAGGAGGCGGGCCTCCAGTCCGTCGCCTGCCGCTGTTGCCGCAGATGTGGTCATTCAGTTCCCTCCTTGCGCTGATTTGGGAAAATACCCCAATACGGCATTTATTATACTCCTTACGGGAAATTTTACAGCCGGATTGAATTTCGGTATATAATAACTTGACTTACAGGTAATTTTAATATATACCCTATTAGGGTATATATTTCACTGGAGGTGAACGTGATGATTAAAGTTTACTCGACGAAGACCTGACCCTGGTGCACGAAGGTAAAGGATTACCTTAAGGCGAAAGGCATTGACTTTGAGGAAGTGGACGTGGCGGCGGACCGGGCGGCGGCCATGGAGATGGTGAAAAAGTCCGGCCAGATGGGCGTTCCCGTTACCCGGATAGGCGAAAAGTATATCGTGGGCTACAATACGGAGGCTATAGACGCGGAGCTGGCTAAAGAGTCTGTGTAATCATTAGCGGAAAGGGGTTGGCGCTGTGCCTCGGGAAAATAACAGGGACGCCGGTCTTTTGAAGATATCCTACGGAATGGCCGCGGGTGGCGGGGCCTCGGGCGTAACCGCACGCGCCCTCGAAGAGTGCGGGGAACTTCTGGCCAGGGGGGACGACCACTTGAGGAAGTCGGCCGCCGAAGGGCGGGACGGCGTGGGGTGGATTAACCTGCCCGGCAAGGACGTTGCCGACGTGGAGGAGGCCGGGAAGTGGATCTCGGGCTTCGGGGCCATGGTCCAGGCCGGCATAGGAGGTTCTGCCCTGGGCAACCTAATGCTTCACGGCGCCCTGCTGCCCCCTTACTGGAACGAGCTGCCCCGGGAGAAGAGGGGCGGCCCCAGGTTCTACATGGCCGACAACGTAGACCCTGCGGACAACAGGATGATCTGGAACCTCATCGACCCCGCCGACACGGTGTTCACCGTCATAAGCAAGTCAGGCAGCACCGCCGAGACCATGGCCAACTTCCTCTTTTTCTGGGACCGGCTGAAGGTGGAGCTGGGGCCTGAAAAGGCGGCCGAACGGGTGGTGGTGGTCACCGATGAAAAGACGGGGGTCCTCAGGCCCTTTGCCGACGAAATAGGCTGCCGGAGGCTGGTACTGCCTGCGGACGTGGGCGGCCGCTTTTCCGTCCTCTCGCCTGTCGGGCTGCTCTCGGCCGCGGCGCTGGGGATCGACATTAAAAAACTGCTCGGGGGCGCCGCCGAGATGGACGGGATCCTTGCCTCGAAGAAGACGGTTACGGACAACCCGGCATGGCTCATGGCGGCCCTCTCCGTTGCCCACTACCGGCAGGGGCGTAACATGACGGTCCTCATGCCTTACGAGGACGCCCTGGAGCGGTTCTGCGAGTGGTTCGCCCAGCTGTGGGGAGAAAGTCTGGGGAAAAACGGCATGGGGTCCACCCCTGTGCGGGCCCTGGGCGCCATCGACCAGCACTCCCAGATCCAGCTATACACCGAGGGGCCCGACGACAAATTCTTTACAGTTATGACGGTAGCGGAACCCGCGGAGGAGATCACTATCCCCGAGACGGAGGAGGGGGCGCTTGCCTCCCTTTCCTACCTATTCGGCCAGTCCATGAACTCCCTGCGCAGGTACGAGGCCCTGTCCACTGCGGCGGCCATTGGAAAGTCCGGCAAGCCTGTGGTAACCATGGAGCTTCCTGTGCTGGACGAAAGACAGCTGGGAGGGCTTATCCAGTTCTACGAATATTTCACGGCCCTGGCCGGGTGGGCGCTGGACGTGAACCCCTTTGACCAGCCGGGGGTGGAGCGGGGCAAGAACTACACCTACGGGCTCATGGGACGGGAAAACTACAGTGACCAGGCCCTTGAGGTGACGGACCTGGCCGAAAAGCTCTCCATGAGGGAGGTCTCGGTTTAGGGACCCTGCGCCGGGATTTCCGTTATTTTGCGCAAAAACTTACGCCGGGGGCGCACCCCGGCGTTTTTTTAACCGGCGGGTTCCTCCCACCGGTCGCCCTCGTCCAGCCGCTGAAGGGCCCGGATGATATTGTACTTCGCCGCCGGGTTGGCGGCGCCCAGCATCTCCAGTGTTTTTTTGGCCCTGACGCGCTCGGTGTCCAGGGAGAAGGGGCAGACATACTCCATAACCGGCAGCCCCAGCCTGCGGGCCTCCCGCGCAATTTTACGCTCCTCGGCCAGTACCAGGGGACGGATGACCGTCATGCCCGTCCTGCTCTGCCATAATTTTGGCTTAAAGGATTTAAACCTGCCCGTCTGGAAGAGGTTCATCAGGGCCGTTTCGGCGGCGTCGTCCAGGTTGTGGCCCAGGGCCAGAAGATTGCACCCCTCATCCAGGGCCGCCGTATTTAAAATGCCCCGCCGGATATTGGCGCAGAAGCTGCACGGCGACCTTTCATTTCTGTCCTTGATTATTTTTTCAATCGGGTGGGCCCGCACCGCAAAAGGTATGTCCAGGGAGCGGCAAAAATTCTCCAACTTCTCCGTATCTCCAGCGCCCCCCGAGACATCCACAAAACAGGCGGATAAGGAGAAGGGCACGGGGCTCCGCCTTTTTAGCCCGGCCAGGGCTGCGGTCATAACAAGGCTGTCCTTCCCGCCGGAGAGCCCTATCATTATTCTGTCCCCGGGGGAGATCATTTTAAAACGGCCTACTGCGAGGCCGATTTTTTTTCTTAACGAAAGGGATAGTTCCATTGGGAAAATCCGCGGCGCCTCCTCGAAATAATCAATTTGATGGTAGAATAGGACTTAAGACCCAGAGAACTTCATGGATTTAGTATAACTTTAAAATATGCCCGGGTAAATATAGCATATTTTTACGCCGGGGGCGCGCCGCGCCGGGACTGGAGTGAGACGGGCTAAGATGAAACCTATAAGGGTTCTGATTGTGGACGATCATAAACTTTTCCGCGACGGGGTAAAAAAACTCCTAGAGCTGGAGTCCGACATCGACGTAATCGGGGAAGCCGAGGACGGCGTGGAGGCGGTGGCCATGGCCATAGAAAGCGACCCCGACATTCTTCTTTTCGATATAAACATGCCCAGGATGGATGGAATCCAGCTGGTCAGGGAGATGAACGCCCTCTCCCGCAGGACGGGGTACGTGGCGGTAAGCGCCTACGACGACGAGGATTCCATAACCGCCCTCTCCGCCGCAGGGGTGCTGGGCTTTGTGCTGAAGGCGTCGGGGAAGGTGGAGCTCCTGTCCGCCATCCGGTCTGCGGCACGGGGCCAGCCCTATGTGGACCCCAGGGTGGCCGGAAAGCTCCTTACCTCCTTCTCCAGGAGGAAGGAGGAGAGCGACCCCCTGTTCGACCTCACCTCCAGGGAGAAGGAGATCTTCTACTGGCTTGCCCAGGGCATGAGCAATATAGAGGTGGCGGAGAAGATGGTTTTATCGGAAAAGACCGTAAAAAACCACGTAAGCCACGTCCTTAAAAAGCTGGACCTCCGGGACCGCACCCAGGCCACGGTGCTGGCGTGGAGGATAGGCTTTGCCCAGATTTCTCCCGAAACCCTGCTTAACCTGCTTGGGAGCGACGGGCGGTAGTGGATGCAAAAAAACGCGGGGCCAGGGGATATCCCCCGGCCCCGCGTTTTTAGTTCTGCTCTTTAGCCCTGGTTCCCCGAGAGCTGGCTGACCACCGAAGCCAGCCACGAGGCTTGCTGCTGAAGCTTGGCCAGGCGCACCTCCGCCCTGGAGAACTGCTCGTACAGCCCCCTGGCCCGCAGCTCGAGCCTCCGGTCAAACTCGGCAATCCGTTTGTCTATGGTGCTTATCTCTGACTGCCAGGTGTTAATTTGGCTTGCAATCCGTCCCCTTGGCGCCGTAGTATTGCCCACCTCCACCTGGGTGGCGTCCACCATGTTCCCCACGTACTCGTCCATTTTTTCCATGGTGGTGTTCATTATGGCGGCCACGCCGTCGGGGTCCTTCCTTAAGGCCTCCACGAACTTCTCGGCGTTGAACTCCAGCTTGCCGCTCTTTCCGTAGTCGGCGCTCTCCGTGGAGATGCCTATCTGGGAAAGGAGGTTGAAAGGGGTCCCCAGGCCCAGGGTATCCAGCACGCTGTCCGATGCGGCGAGCGAGAATTTCCGGCCCGGCGACGCCTCGATTACAAGTTCGTTGTTGACCACCCTGGCGCTTGCCATCCGAATCGGGTACTGGCGGCCCTGGGGGTCGTGGTTCATCTCGTAGGAGTTGTTGATCTTGTTTGCGATGGTCTGCAGAGTGTCCCGGGGCGTTACCTCGATGGAGGCGGTGCGGACTCCCACGGTAAGTTCAAAGACGGAGTTTCCGGTAAACCCCTGGTCCTCCATTGCCCCTAAAACAGGATTGCCTTTTTTAAGGGAGAAGGTTGAGGTCACCGGGTTGGTCATAAACTGCCGAAGCTGGGACTTGGCCTGCCAGAGAGTGGAGTTGCCGTGGAGCAGGCCGAACTTCTTGTAAAAGTCCTCGTTTTTGTAGGGGTCGTTCTGCTGGCTTTTTTTATCGGTAGCGGACTCGCTCAGCCTGACGTTGATCCACTCCATAAGGTCGTTGAATGCCTCCACGTAGTCCTGTATGGCGGTGACGGCCCTCTCGGCGTCCTGGGTGACGTCCATCACCACTTCGCCGGGGCCGTTTATGGTCAGTTTAACGCCCTCAATTACGTCGTCAATCTGGTTGGATGACCTGGT
>JAAYQT010000344.1 GCA_012519165.1 Synergistaceae bacterium | reverse complement strand
GCCACGGGGTTCTCCTGGCCGTCCACTACCTTCTGCTGCAGGGCCGTGTAGAGCTCGCCGAAGGG
The DNA here is from genome assembly GCA_012519165.1 of Synergistaceae bacterium. Taxonomy (GTDB): domain Bacteria; phylum Synergistota; class Synergistia; order Synergistales; family Aminobacteriaceae; genus Aminivibrio. The sequence goes on along the minus strand of JAAYQT010000344.1, from coordinate 2,021 downwards.
GATGGGAGTTGCCACGGCGCCAAGGCGCTTCATGAACTCGATCCAGATCTTGGACTCCTGCACCCTTATCTTCAGTCCTTCCATGTCGGCGGGGACTTTAACGGGCCGCACGTTATTGGTCATGTTGCGGAAGCCTACTTCCCAGGTGGCAAGGTTCTCGAAGCCCTTGCCCCTCATTATATCCGCCAGGTCTTTGCCGATTTCACCGTCGACCGCGTGGTAGACCTGCTCCTTTGTCTCGAACAGGAAGGGGATTCCGAAGACCTGGAGCTCCAGCACGAAGCCGGCCATGTTGCTTGCGGCCACGGAGCTCATCTCTATGGTCCCCATGCGGACTCCCTCGGCCAGGTCCCGCTCGCCGCCAAGCTGGGCCTGGGGGAAGATGTTGACCTTCATCTCGCCGCCGGACTTCTTCTCCACCAGTTCCTTAAATATCTCCGCGCCTACGTGGTACTGGTGCTCAAGGCTGCCCGAGTGGGCGAACTTGAACTCCACTACGTTTGCAAACGCCGTCCCTGCAAAAAGGACAAAAATTGCCGCCGCCGCAAGAAAAATCGCGCTCTTCTTCATGCTTTTTTACCTCCCTATTTTATATGGGTACCGTAAATCTCCGGTACTCTGTCTTTGAAGACCGTAAGAAAGTTTCTGGCCTTGGACACCTTTTCCAGGTCAAGGGTTGCAAAGCCCGCCTCTTCACCCTCGCCTGCCTCGAACAGGACCTCTCCCCAGGGGCCGATGATCATGGACGCGCCGCCGAACTTGTCGGCCTCCGTCTCGCCGCACCGGTTGCAGGCTACCACGTACATCTGGTTCTCAATTGCCCGGGACTGCAGCATGATCTTCCAGTGGTCTATCCTGGGGGTCGGCCATTCCGCGCTGATGAACATAACCTCCGTCCCCTTGAGGGCGTAGGTGCGCAGCCATTCGGAGAACCGCAGGTCGTAGCAGATAACGCAGCCTGCGGTAGCCCCTTCAAGAGGGAAGACGCACTCCTTTTTACCTCCGGTGAAGTATTTCTCCTCCTCCATAAGCCGGATGAGGTGGACCTTGTCGTAGTAGGCCGCAAGCTCTCCTCTTGGGTTGATAACCTGGGCCCTGTTTACAAACCCGCCCCCCGTCGAGGCCAGGACCGACCCGCCCGCAAACCACACGCCGTACTTTTTGGCCAGCCCGCCAAGGAAGGCGGCCGCCCCGGACCCTTCGGGATCCGCCAGTTCCGTTGCCCTGTCAAGGGCATACCCCACGTCCCAGAGCTCGGGTACGACAATGGCAGTGGGGATGTCAGGGGTAAGGGGGATGGAAGCCATCCATTTTTCAATATTCCTTTGGTTTTTCTCCCTGTCGCCCAGGGCAATATCCAGCTGTAAAACCCCTACTCTTAGTTTCATGTTAACCCTCCTCAGTTCCTGTCCGGAAGGATCCTGACCGTATATTCGTGGCGGATCTCCCGGCCTAAAACGGGATCCCTGAGGGACAGGGCCCAGTCGGAGGCATAGACTATCCCCTCGCCCAGGACCGCCAGGGTCCCGCTGAAAAGGGAAATTCTTCCCGGCGCCGGGGAGTCCTCCCGGGCCAGTTCAAACAGCTTTTCAGGAGGAAGCATACGGCCCAGGGTTCCCTCCTGGTAGAGTTTACCATCTGCCCAGGTTTTAAGCTCGATGGAATCCCAGTGCTCCCTTATTTCGTCCACCCTCCAGAAGACGGGGGCTACAATTTTGGAGCATATCTGCTTGGCCTTGGCGACGGACACCGTCTCAAGGGCCCTGTCGGTGTGGTCGCTGGCTACGGTTACGCACTGGTTGCCCTTTTCGTCCCGGGCCAGAAATACTTCCCCTTCGCCGGACGAAGACTCCCCCACCACCCAAAGCAAAGAGTCGCTTTTAACTCGGTCGGGCTCCACCCAGTACATGGAGGGCACCCTTTCAGGGGCAGGAACCCCTATCTTTCTGAGCTCCTCCACGTGCGCCATAACTCCGGCCTGGTCCCGGCCCGTGTACCCGGCCGCCACGCAGGCATCCCAG
>JAAYQT010000343.1 GCA_012519165.1 Synergistaceae bacterium | reverse complement strand
TTTCTTAACCGGAGGTGACCTTTATTGAAAAAACCCGTTATAGGAATTACCATCGGCGACCCTTCGGGAGTGGGGCCTGAAATCTCCCTTATGGCCCTGGAGAACAAAGAGGTCCTGGAGTCTTGCGCGCCCGTGCTTTACGGCGATTCGGCAGTTATTGAAAGGGCCGCCGCCATTGTGGGCGCAAAGCGGGAAGTCCTTCTGCTGGATGACCCGGGGCAGGCCAAAGAGGGGAAAATAAACCTGATTTCTTTGGGAGCCCCGGAAAGGCCCTACGAGTTCGCCAAGGTTCAGGGGGAGTGCGGCCGCGCGGCCTTCGCCTACATAAAGAAGGCCATTGAGGATGCCATGGCGCAAAAGATTGACGCCGTGGTAACGGGTCCCATTAACAAGGAGGCCCTGAATGCGGGGGGGATCAACTACTCCGGCCATACGGAGATCTTCGCCGACCTTACGAAGACGAAGGACTACGCCATGCTCCTCACCGGCGGCGGCATAAGGGTAATTCACGTATCCACCCACGTCGCCCTGAGGGAGGCCTGCGACAGAGCCACTAAAGAGCGGGTCGGGACGGTGATTCGCCTGGCGGACTCCTCGGCCAGGGGCCTGGGGGTTAAAAATCCCAGGATTGCCGCGGCGGGCCTGAACCCTCACAGCGGCGAGGGGGGCTTGTTTGGCCGGGAGGAGATAGAGGAGATTATTCCCGCCATTGAGGAGGCCCGTGCCGCGGGCCTTGACGTTACCGGGCCCGTACCGCCCGACACTGTTTTTGTAAAGCTGCTCAACGGAGACTTCGATATTGTGGTGGCCATGTACCACGACCAGGGTCATATCCCTTTGAAACTCACCGACTTCATGGGGGGCGTGAATATTACCGTGGGGCTGCCCATCATCCGCACCTCCGTGGACCATGGTACTGCCTACGGAAAGGCCGGAAAGGGTACGGCGGACGAATCCAGCATGGTGGCGGCCCTTCGGGCTGCCGTTCAGCTTGCCCTTAACAGGTAGCAGGACAAAGGAGGTTCTTTCCTTGTCGAGAAAATATCTTGTTATTGCCGACGACCTCACCGGCGCCAACGATACGGGAATCCAGTTTCTTAAGGCGGGCTTCGGCGCGTCTGTAACCCTGGACCCGGCGGCTCTGGCCGCCATGGAGGACGGGGGCGCCCTGGTGTTGGACACAGAGTCCAGGAATATTCCCGAGGGCGGAGCCGCGGAAATTCTAAAAAAAGCGGCGCCCTACCTGGCAAAATTCCGGGGGAGCCACATTTTTTACAAGAAGGTGGACTCCACCCTGAGGGGGAATATAAAGGCCGAGACGGAAGTCTTGATGGAAGAACTTGCATTCCCCCTGGCGGTCTTCACTCCCGCCTTCCCGAGGAACAAAAGGACCTCGAAAAACGGCCTCCTTCTCCTTGACGGAGTCCCCGTCCATGAGACGGAGATGGGCCGCGACCCGAGGAAGCCGGTGACCACCTCCTCCCTCGCCGAGTCCCTGCTGGGGGGGCGGGCCTCCTCCGCCCGCTCCGTATCCCTGGAGGAGGTAAGGGGCGGCCGGATTCCCGCTATCCTGGAGGAGGCGGGGAAAAAAGGCGTCTTCTGCTTTGACGCCGAAACTGACGGGGACCTGCGGATTATTGCCAGGGACGCGTCGCTGGGAGCCCCGGCTGAGGATATTCTGTGGGTCGGTTCGGCTGGGCTTGCGGAGGCGCTGGTGGACGCAAGGCCTCCTGCGCTCCTGGTGGTGGGAAGTTTAAGCGCGGTAAGCTCCCGTCAGGCCAGGTACTTATTGGATAACGGGCTGGCCATGCCCGTTCTTGCCGATATAGCCGCCCTGGGCCACAGCGCAGAGGCCGAGGAGGGCAGGCTGATTGAGGCGGCAGTCTCTCTGCTCCGCCGAGGTGAAAATGTCCTTCTCTCATCATCGGCGGAGGAGGCCCAGATAGAGGCGGGCAGGAAGTCTGGGGCGCCCGAGGAGATAGGCGAAAGCCTTGCCCGGGCTGTTGCTGAAATTTTGAAAAAGGCGGAGATCAGCGGACTGTTTATAACCGGCGGAGAGGTGGCCGTAAAAATAGTCCGGGCGCTGGGCG
>JAAYQT010000342.1 GCA_012519165.1 Synergistaceae bacterium | reverse complement strand
GGATGGCCGGGCAGTTCCACAATCTCCACAAGGCCCCTGTCGCCCACTCCCGCAATCTTCATGCCTCCGGCCTCCAGGCGGCTGCGGTAGTCGCCGTTAAACTCGTACCGGTGGCGGTGTCTTTCCGTAATTTCTTCTTTACCGTAGGCCTCAAAAGACCTGGTCCCCGGAACAAGGCGGCATGAAAAAGCCCCCAGCCTCATGGACCCGCCCGCCCCGGGCGTAAATCCATCCATTAAGTGTATCACAGGGCTGGGACATCCGGGGTCCGCCTCCTGGCTGTTTGCTCCCGGTATGCCGCAAACATGGCGGGCGTACTCCACCACCGCAGCCTGCATGCCCAGGCAGAGCCCGAAGAAGGGAATGTTGTTCTCCCTGGCGAAGCGCGCAGCCTCCACCTTGCCCTCAAGCCCCCGTGCGCCGAACCCGCCCGGCACAATGATTCCGTGGGCGCCGTGGAAAACTTCGGCGGCGCCTTTTTTCTCAATCTCCTCCGCCTCCACCCTGCGGATCTTAACCCTGGCGTCGTGGCTGATGCCTGCGTGGTACAGGGCCTCGCTCACGCTGAGGTAAGCGTCCTTGTGGTTTGCGTACTTGCCGGCCATAACTATCTCCACCTCGTTGGACGGCGTAAGGAAGCGGTCCACTACGCCGCGCCAGTCGGCCATGTCGGGCTCGCCGGGGGACTTCAACGAGAGGTACTTCATTACCAGGCTGTCGAACTTCTGGTTATAGAGGCTCAGGGGCGCCCTGTAGATAGTGGGCTCGTCCAGGGCCTCGATTACCGCCTCGGGAGGCAAGTTGCAGAAGAGGGCCATCTTGTCCCTCATCTCCTCGCCGATGGCGTAGTGGGACCGGCAGACCAGGATATTGGGCAGAATGCCTATCCGCCGAAGCTCCTGAACGCTGTGCTGGGTGGGCTTTGTCTTAAGCTCCCCGGCGGCCTCAAGCCACGGCACCAGGGTAACGTGGCAGTAGATCACATTTTCCCGGCCCACCCGGGTGGCCATCTGCCTTATGGCCTCCAGGAAGGGCAGCCCCTCGATATCCCCCACGGTGCCCCCTATCTCGGTGATAACCACGTCCCGGTTCTCGCCGGCCAGCAGAATCCGCTCCTGGATTTCGTTGGTGATGTGGGGTATGACCTGCACCGTCCCGCCCCTGTACTCCCCACGCCTCTCCTTTTCGATGACAGAGGAGTAGATTTTTCCCGTGGTGACGTTGTTGCCGCCGCTAAGGGATTCGTCGATAAACCTCTCGTAGTGTCCCAGGTCCAGGTCCGTCTCGGCGCCGTCGTCGGTGACAAAGACCTCGCCGTGCTGGTAGGGGTTCATCGTCCCTGCGTCCACGTTAAGGTAGGGGTCGAGCTTAAGGATGGACACCCTGAAGCCCCTCTTCTTCAGCAAAACCCCCAGGGAGGCGGCAGTTATCCCTTTGCCAAGTGAAGAAACAACCCCTCCGGTTACAAAAACATATTTTGACATCTACTCCGCCCTCCACAAGAAAGAATCATCAAAAAACATGGACCAGGGAGTTCCCCGGTCCAAAATAGCGAATTTACAGCGGAATGACATGGTCCGTTTTGCTTATTTTAACAGCGCCAACGGGTTGGTGGGGCTCTTGCCTCTCCTCACCTCGAAGTGAAGGTGGGGCCCCGTGCTTCTTCCCGTTGTGCCGACCCTGGCCACGTCCTGACCCTGGGAGATGGACTGGCCGTTGCGCACCGACAGGGAGCTGCAGTGGGCGTACAGGGTTGAAAGGCCGTCGTTGTGGCGGATGACAACCACTCTGCCGTAGCCTCCCATCCAGCCGGCGTACTCCACCCTTCCCGCCTTGGCGGCTTTAATCACCCTTCCCCTGGGCGCCTTGATATCGATGCCGGTATGGAAATCCCGCCTGCGGGTAATAGGGTGCCTCCTCCAGCCGAAGGGGCTGTTTATTTT
>JAAYQT010000341.1 GCA_012519165.1 Synergistaceae bacterium | reverse complement strand
TGTAGGGGCTTGAGGCCCGCACCCGCCTCGACAGGATCTCCCGGGCGTAGCGCATGTCCTTGTACTGGGGGGTGGCACGGGAGTCGGCCATGGCGTCCCTGAGCCTGGCGGCCTCGTCGGCGCAGGCCCTCCACAAGCCGTCGGCAGCCTCGGACAAGGCCTCAAGCCTTTCTATCTCACCCTTTTTAAAGGGCTCGCTGAATTTTCTTCGCCACTTGCGACTCAACTCTACGGCCTCGGGGGCCAGGGATCTTATTACTTTATCGCTGTAGTCGGCCATGCCTTTGGCGGGCAGGAGGAAGTGCCAGATATGCCCCCTGGGCCTTGCGCCGCTGCCGATGTAGTCGGCGGGGACCTCGGTCCATGCCTTGGCCCCTTTGCCCCTTGCCTCCAGCAGGTATGACGGCCAGGCCGCCCGCCTTGCGCCTATGAGAGAGTTGCCGCAGGAGAGCTGCATGCCAAACCAGGGCACGGGGGCGTCCCTGTGGATGGCCCCAAGCCAGAGGGAGACCTCCCCAAGCTCCACCGCCACGGGGTTCAGGTCCACGCCGAAGAGGCATTTGGAGGCCAGGTGCATTTTTACCCTTTGCTTTTCGTTTGAGTATTCGTCCAGGGGGATCTCCCGGCCCGTCTCCTTCTGTTTGCGGTCGAGGTAGGCCTCGGCAAGCTGGTCGGCGGCCTCGTTGAGGAAGGCGGCGCTTCCCATGGCGGGCTCGCAGACGGTGATATCAAGGATTTCGTCCGCCGTCCTGCCCTCCAGCAGCTCCTTCAGGGCGTATTTCACCAGGCACTGCACCAGGGACTCGGGCGTGTAGTAGGAGGCGCTCTTCTGCCGCTCCCTGCCTGCAAGACGGTAGATGAAGGCGCCCTTTTCGTAGCGCTTGAGGCTTCCGTCGGCGTTTTTTACCCTTTCTTCGTCCTTGTAATCCCCCAGGGCGGAGCGGGGTACGAAGTAGGCCACGGCCAGGTCGTCGGCGGGGTCCCCCTCTTTGCGGACTTCAAAAAGCTCCTCCCGGGCGAAGAAGCCCGTGTAGGACAGCAGCCCCTCGTAGACTGCGCCAAGCTGGCCTATGCCGAGCCTGGCGTAGGATACCCGCCCGGCCCGGCCGCTGCCGGAGGGCCTGGAGAGGGAGAGAAGGCGGATTACCTTCTGGAGGGGGCCGTTGCGGAAGCGGATGCCCTCCAGCAGGGGCGTTCTGTCGCCGTCGAAGAGGAGGGAGGGGAGGGGCCTCATGCGGAATGTCTCCCCCTGGCCGGGGGCGTCGTCAAAGTCCAGATGGGCCTCGGCCGTTCCGGCGGCCTCTGGGTAGCCCTTGAAGACCAGGGAGAAGAGCTTTCGCAGGGAAGCGTCGAAGTAGAGGCCGTTCCAGGCCTCGTCGCTGTCCAGGGGGGCGTTTTCCATCTCCCGCAGGCTCTCCAGGCTGTAGGCGGTGCGGTAGGCCTCGGAGGTCATGGGGGCGTAGCCCAGCTCCGGGCGGGATTCCACGTAGAAGAGGAAGAGGAGGCGGTAGAGGTACCGGAGGCACTCCAGGGAGAGGGCGGCGGCGTCCAGGTCGCCCTCGCCGAAGAGGGCCTCTTTTCTGCGGGTGCGGATGTCGTGGACGGCCTCGTTGCCCAGGATTTCCACCGCCTCCCGGAGGGCGTAGCGGAGGTCGTCGGACACGGAGGCGGCGTGGCGGCGGGATTCGGCCTCCATTTTGTCCAGCAGGGCCTCGTCCTCGGCCGGGCAGAGGCTCTCCCTGTGGAGGAGGACGGCCATGGCCTGGAGGGAGGAGGTATCCCTGCGGGAGAAGATTTCGTCCAGGTGGAAGCGTAGGGCCCGCTTCTCCCGCCATTTTTCCCTGTCGAGGAGGAGGACCTGGCTGCCGCCTGCGAGCATGAGCCACCGGGGGGGCTCCTCCATGGCGAAGACGTGCCGGGAGACTATGTCCTCCATGGGGGTGCGGGAGTGGATGACGGCGGGGCCGCCTTCTTCGGACGCGGGGTACTGGTCCGCCCTGAGGGTGGCAGACAGGATATCCAGATCGTTTTCTTCCCCGGGGGAGACCTCAATGCACCAGAGGAGGGGCCTGCCGGAGGGATGGAGGACTTCGGCCAGGACGGGGATCTGACTTTTGTCCTCAAGCTCCCGGTAGGAGACGCCGGCGTCGTACCCAAGGGCGCGCAGGAGGGCGCAGAAGAAGAGGCGCTGCTGCTCCACTCTCTCCCTTCCCTCCCTGGTGCGGGATAGCCGGTTGCGGAGCTCGAAGAAGCCCCCGGAAAGGGACGACAGGCGGGACCAGGGCGTCTTCCAGCCCGGTTCCCCTTCGGCCTCCCTCTTTCTCCATTCGCTCACCTTGCCCCTCATGTCGCCCTCAATGAGGGCGGCGAGGTAGTGGCCGGTGAAAAATTCGTTTTCGCTAATTATTCCGGCGAGGTCGGCAGCCATGTCAGTCTTCCCCCTTAAATACGGCTAGTATCTGGATGTAGGGCTCGGGCTCGGTGGTGAGGGTGTCCTCCACCCACTGTCGGTACTGGTCGAAGAGGGCGTCGATGCGGCGGGTTTCGGTCTCTTTTCTTTTATGGACTATGGCCTTGATGCCCCCTCCCTCCAGGGAGGCCCTGAGTTTTTCGTGGTGGCGGCCCCGGAGGCCCTCGAGGGCTCGTCTTTCTTCCTCCAGGCGGGGGCGTATGGCCCTGTTGAACTCGTCCCTGAGGGCGAGCATCCACTCGGTACCCACCCTTACGGATTCGGCCAGCATGAGCTCAAGGCCCTCCGCCCTTCCCCCCGTGTTGGCCCAAACCTTTTGCCCCAGGCCGGTGCGCTCCAGCAGCCGCCCGAACTCCTCCACCCCGGCCACCCTGCCGCCCCTGAAGACCGGGGCAAACCACCGGTGGATGAGGGGGTGCCCCTTTTTGTTGGGGATGAGGCCCGAGAGCAGGAAGACCGTCTCTTCACTGGGGATTGTGTCGGGGAGGGTGATGACGGGGGCCTCGTGCCGCTTGAAGGAGGTGAGGACTTTGTCGTTTATCCACTCTATCACGGGGTGGAGGGGCCAGAGGTACTGCTCCGCGGGCCAGGACTCCTCCGCCACCCTGCTTCTTAGGATTTCCTCCTCCATGCGCTCCCCTGACGTGGTGAGGCGGAACCAGCCGTCCCCGGGCCAGATTTCGCCGGGGAGGCGGGCGTAGCGGCGCTTCAGCTCTGCGGGGGCGGCAAACTCCAGGGTGCCCCTGGCGGGGTCTATCTCCCTCTGGATGGGGGCCGCAGAGGCTATGTGGTTGAGGGCGGCCTCGGCGTAGGCAAGGTCGTCCCGGTAGAGGGAGAGGGGCGGCGCGGTCTCCGGCGCCGGGTCGGCGGCCTCCTCCTCCCGCGCGCCGGTTAGGAGGGCCTCGAACCAGTCCGTGTCGGCAGCCATCTCTTTTTCCGCCTCCTCGGCGGTTTTGCCGGAGGCCATCATTTCGCCAGTCCACCGCTCCTCTTCTTCCTGAGAGTAGAGGCCCAGGAAGACGGAGGGGTCGCCGATGTTGGTCGTGGCCTCTTCGTCCTTCTGCCGAAGCAACTCCAGGATGCGGAGGTCCCCCCGGATGCGCTCGTTGGCGCTCCTGATCTGGAGGTAGGCGATGAGGGGAGGGCTGGTCTGGCCGTACCTGTCAATGCGGCCGTTCCTCTGCTGGAAGGTCATGAGAGACCAGGGGATGTCGAAGTGGACGAGGCGGTGGCAGAGGTAGTGGAGGTTTATGCCCTCCGAGGCCACGTCGCTTGCCAGCAGGAGCCGCAGGGGGGACGCCTCCTTGCCGAACTCCTCCACGATGCGCTGCTGCTCCATGTCCGAGAGGCCGCCGTGGAGGATTTCAACCGCCGACGGGGGCAGGTTGAGATCGGCTGTCAGGCTTTCCCTCAGTCGGCGGAGGGTCTCTATCCGCTCGGAGAAGATGACGAGCCTGTCCTTCGGGTCGGCCCCCGTCCAGGCGAGCTCGGGGTGGGAGCGGAGGGTGCGGATCAGGATTTTATACCTGCCCGGGCCCTCGGGAGTGATGGCGGCCACTTTTTCCTCGAGCTCCTCCAGGGCGGCCATGTCGGCTTCGTCGGCGGGGTCGCCCCTCTTCTTCAGCCGGGCGAGGCGTTTTCTCAGGGTCTGGAGGCAGGCGGCGGGGCTTGAGAAGAGGGCCTTCTCAAGCACGACACGGAAGAGGAGCTGCCCCGAGCCCCTGCCCTCGTCACCTGCGAGGTTCAGCCCCGCCAGGCAGTCGTAGGCCGCCTCTTCCTCGGGGGTGGCGTCGCACTCCAGGGTGAAGATTTTCCTCTTCATGAAGGCGCCCGAGGCCCCGGCCTGGACGTCCTTCTTGAAGCGCCTGACAAAGAGGCCCTTGATGTCGTCTTTTGTATAGCTGGCCGGGTCGGCGATGGCGGTGGGGTCGAGCATGTTCATCAGGGAGGCGAAGCTTCTGGCCTTGCCGTCGTGGGGGGTGGCGGAGAGGAGGATGAGGGTGTCGGACCTCTGGGCGAGGAGCCGGGCGAGCCTCGCCCGCAGGGAGAGGCCCCCGCCCCTTTCCGCCACGTTGT
>JAAYQT010000340.1 GCA_012519165.1 Synergistaceae bacterium | reverse complement strand
CGCTCCGCCATTTATACCCCCCCCGTTTCGTAAAAACTGATTCGAAGTCTCATTGATTATACTATTCATAATACCCCTGCACAGTATTTTATGATAAACTTGATCAGGCCCGTGAAAGGAGCGGCTCCATTGACCCGCAGGGCATTGAAGGATATCATGTCTGAATAGAGGCTTTTGTCCGCCTTTCACCGGCCCTGCCGGACCCGCCGCACCCCTTTAAGCTGAGGAGGATGAGAGTGAAGTTTCAACGAGTGAGGCTTGTCCGTTCAACTGAGACCAACCCCTGGAGCAACCTTGCCGGGGAGGAGTGGCTTATGGGCGACTGCGGCGACGGGGAGGCCATTCTTTACCTGTGGCAGAACGCCCACACGGTGGTCATTGGGCGCAACCAGAACGCCTGGGCCGAATGCCGCCTGGACCTCCTGGAGTCGGAGGGCGGCCGTCTCGCCCGCCGGTCAAGCGGAGGGGGCGCGGTCTACCACGACCTGGGCAACCTGAACTACTCCTTCATCCTGCCCCGGAAGGCCTACGACATGCGGCGGCAACTTGCCGCAGTGCTGGGGGCCCTGCAGAGGCTCGGGATAGGGGCGGAGTTTTCGGGGCGTAACGACCTGGTAATCGACGGCAGAAAGTTTTCCGGCAACGCCTACAGGCTCTCCAGGAGCAGGGGGCTGCACCACGGCACCCTCCTCTTCTCCGCCGACATGGCCATGCTCTCCCGGTACCTGAACGTGGACCCGGAGAAGCTCCGCTCCAAGGGGGTTACCTCGGTGGAGGCCAGGGTCATGAACCTGAGCGAGGCAAGGCCCGGGCTGTCCCTAGAAGACCTTCAGGACGCCCTGGAGGAGGAGTTTATCTCCCGTTACCCGTCAAGGAAGATAATGAGGATGGAGGACCCCCCGCAGGACGGGGAGTTCGAACGGCTGGCGGAGAGATACAGCAGCCGGGAGTGGCTCTACGGGCGGGCCGGCGAGTGCGAGGTCACGGTAAAAAAGCGGTTCCCCTGGGGAGGGCTGGAGCTCCGGTTCGACGTAAAGGATGGACGGATTGCGTCGCCCCTTGCGTTCTCTGACGCCATGGACGGCGAGATGGTCCTGTCCCTGGCGGTACTGCTGGACGGGGCGCCCTTTAACTGGAGAGAGATCGGGGATCTTATCAGGGAGGGCTTCCCCGGCCGGGCGGAGATGGAAGAAGCGGCCGCCTGGCTTGAGGAAGCCCCCATAGGCAGAAAGAAGGAGGCAGATTGATGAAACGGACCCTTATGTACGAGCGGCACGTTGCCGCAGGCGGCAGGATGGTGGATTACAGCGGCTGGGAGCTGCCGGTGCAGTACGACGGCGCCGGAATAAAGACGGAGCACCTTAACGTAAGGTCGAAGGCGGGCCTTTTTGACGTCTCCCACATGGGGGAGATAGTAGTGGAGGGGAAGGACGCGGAAAAATGGCTTTCGTCCCTGCTAACCAACGACCTCACCGTCATGCACGACTTCCAGGTTCAGTATAATATCATGTGCAACGAGAAGGGCGGCGTGGTGGACGACCTGCTGGTCTACCGCTACAATGCGGAAAAATTCCTGCTTGTGGTAAACGCCTCCAACACTGACAAAGACTGGGAGTGGTTTAACAAACACCTCCCGGCAGGCGGGGTAACCATCGGCAATATCTCCATGAAGACCTCCGAAGCGGCCCTCCAGGGCCCCTCCGCCGAGGCCATCCTTAAAAAAATTGCCGACTTCGACCCCTCTGCCCTCAAGTTCTTCACCTTCGCGGACGGGGTGACCGTGGGCGGCATCCCCGCCATAGTGAGCAGGACGGGCTACACCGGCGAGGACGGATTTGAGATCTACGCAGCCTGGGAGAAGGGCGCCGAGCTCTGGGACGCCCTGATGGAGGCCGGGGAAGAGTTCGGCATAATGCCCGCGGGCCTTGGGGCCAGGGACAGCCTCCGGTTCGAGGCGGGCCTTCCCCTTTTCGGACACGAGTTTACCGACGACCTGGGACCCCTGGAGGCGGGCTACGGCTTCTTCGTGAAGGTGGACAAGGCGGGGGGCTTCACGGGGCAGCCCGTGCTGAAGCGCCAGAAGGAAGAGGGCCTTGCCCGGAAAGTCATAGGCTTTCGCCTGGAGGACAAGGGCGTGCCCAGGGCCGGCATGGAGGTGGCCAACGACGCGGGGGAGGTAGTAGGCTGGGTGACATCGGGCGGATACTGCCCCTCCCTGGACACCAACATGGCCAACATCTGCGTCAAGACCCCGGCTCCGGCCGTCGGGGAGAGCCTGAACATTATCATCAGGGACAAGCCCAGGAAGGGCGTAGTGGTTAAGGCCCCCTTCTACGACAGAAGATACAAAAAGTAAGGGCAGTTTTAAAAATAAAAACAGGGAGGAAGGATGAAAATGGCTAAAGTTCTTCAGGACCTCAAGTACACGAAGGATCACGAGTGGATAAAGGTGGACGGCAACGTGGGCACGGTGGGAATCACCGACTACGCCCAGAGCGCCATGGGCGACGTGGTCTACGTGGAGCTCCCCGAAGAGGGGCAGGAAGTAAAAGCCGGGGAGGATTTCGTGGTGGTGGAGTCCGTCAAGGGCGCCAACGACGTGTTCAGCCCCGTCTCCGGGACGGTGAAGGAGATCAACGAGGAGCTCGACGGAGCTCCGGAGCTGCTCAACGAAGACGCCTACAGCCACTGGCTGGTGAAGCTGGAGGTGTCCGACAGGAGCGAGCTGGACTCCCTTCTGGACGCCGCCGCATATACAAAGCTCGTAGAGGAGCTTGAGGCCGAAGGCCATTAGGAGGGGTATCCATGAGCCGGTACATTCCCGCCACGGCGGAAGACCGGCGCCGGATGCTCGACTACCTCGGCGTCGGTTCCATTGACGACCTTTTTTCGGGAATCCCCGAAAAGGTCAGGCAAAAAAAGCCCTCGGACCTCCCCCCGGCCCTGACAGAGCCGGAGATGGTCCGGGATCTTAAAAAACTTTCAGGCAGCAACAGGCACACCGGAGAGATGGTCTGCTTCCTCGGCGCGGGGGCCTACGACCACTTCATCCCCGCAGCGGTGGACAGCCTGATATCCAGGGGGGAGTTTACCACCAGCTACACCCCCTACCAGCCGGAAGTAGCCCAGGGCACGCTACAGGCCATCTTCCAGTACCAGACCATGGTCTGCGAGCTCACCGGCATGGAGATTTCCAACGCCTCCATGTACGACGGGGCTTCCGCAGCGGCAGAGGCCGCAGTGCTGGCCGCTACTGCCACCAAAAAAAAGAAGATCCTCTGGGGGGGAACGGTCAACCCCCAGACCAGGGAAACGCTCGAAACCTACTGCTGGAGCAGGCAGCTCGAACACCGGGAGCTAAAGATTTCCGGCGGCCGAATTGACGAGGCGGACCTCAGGGACGCCCTTGCGGGCGGCGACGCGGCGGCCCTGGTAGTACAGTCGCCCAACTTCTTCGGCAACATAGAGAATCTGAAGGCCATGGCCGATTCGGTCCACGGGGCGGGCGCCCTTCTTGTAGTATCCACCGACCTGCTTGCCCTGGGGCTTCTTGAGGCGCCGGGCAGACTGGGGGCGGACATAGTGGTGGGCGACGGCCAGTCGGCGGGGAACCCCATGAGCTTCGGCGGCCCGGCCTTCGGCTTCATCGCCGTAAACAAACCCCTCATGCGCAGGATGCCGGGCAGAATCTGCGGCCAGACGGTGGACAGGCTGGGGCGCAGGACATTCGTCCTCACCCTGCAGGCCAGGGAGCAGCACATCCGCCGGGAGAAGGCCACCTCCAACATCTGCTCCAACCAGAACCTGTGCATTGTGGCCGCCTCCATCTACCTCAGCCTCATGGGGCCCGCGGGCATCAGGGAGGTAGGCGAGCAGATCATGTCAAAGACGGAGTACGCCGTCGGCCAACTGGAGAAGACGGGAAAGTTCAAAAGGGCCTTTCCGGGGGCGCCGTCCTTCAGGGAGGTAGCCCTCATTGCCGACGAGCCGGTGGAAAAACTAAACCGGCGTCTGCTTGAAGCCGGCATCCTGGGGGGCTACTCCCTTGAACACCGCTACCCGGAGCTGAAAAACGGCTGGCTCCTGGCCATTACCGAGAACAGGACAAAAGAAGAGATCGACCGCCTGGTGGCGGTAGCGGGAGGTGAAGCCTAATGACCCGTACCATGGAGACTGTCTTTGAGGCAAGCCGCAAGGGGCGGAAGGGATACGCCCTGCCGAAGCTGGACGTCCCCGCAGCCGACTGCGGCGCAGTGTTGGGGGACGCCTGCCGGAAAGAGGCTCCCAGGCTCCCGGAGATGGCGGAGGTGGACGTGGTTCGCCACTTCACCGGCCTCTCCAAGATGAACTACTCGGTGGACGACGGCTTCTACCCCCTGGGGTCGTGCACCATGAAGTACAACCCCAAGCTGAACGAGGCCGCCGCAAGGATGGCGGGCTTTGCCCTGGCCCACCCCCTTCAGCCGGAGGACACGGTCCAGGGCGCCCTTAAGCTGCTTTACGACCTCGGCGTAATGCTGGGCGAGGTTACGGGCATGGACGCCTTCACCCTTCAGCCCGCGGCGGGGGCCCACGGGGAGCAGACGGGCCTCATGATGATAAAGGCATGGCACGAGAGCCGGGGGGAGGGGCACAGAAACAAGATCCTGGTGCCCGACTCAGCCCACGGCACCAACCCTGCGTCCGCCACGGTCACCGGCTTTGATACTGTAGAGGTTGCCTCCGACGACGAGGGCATGGTGGACCTGGACTCGCTGAAATCCCTGCTGGACGACTCGGTGGCGGGGCTCATGCTCACCAACCCCAACACCCTGGGGATATTCGAAAAACACGTACTGGAGCTCACCGACGCCGTCCACAAGGCCGGGGGGCTTGTCTACTACGACGGGGCCAACGCCAACGCCATCCTGGGCAAGACCAGGCCCGGCGACATGGGCTTCGACGTGCTGCACCTGAACCTCCACAAGACCTTCAGCACCCCCCACGGCGGCGGCGGACCCGGCTCCGGGGCGGTGGGAGTAAAGGCAATTCTTGAGCCCTTCCTGCCCGCGCCCATAGTGACCTGCCGGGACGGCCGGTACACCCTGGTAGGGGCGGAGGAGCGGCCCAAGTCCATTGGCAGGGTGAGGAGCTTCTACGGGAACTTCGGCGTACTGGTGAGAGCCTACACCTACCTTCGCACCCTGGGCGCGGAGGGGCTAGAGGAAGTGGCGGAGATGGCCGTGCTCAACGCAAACTACCTCGCCAAAAAGCTGAGCGGCCTCTACCCCCTGGCCCACAAGGGCTGCTGCATGCACGAATTCGTGCTGAACGGCGGGCCTTTGAAGAGCGAGACGGGGGTCAGCAGCATGGACGTGGCCAAGGCCCTGATTGACGCGGGCTACCACCCGCCAACGGTCTACTTCCCCCTCATAGTGCCGGAGGCCCTCATGGTGGAGCCCACGGAGACGGAGGCCATGGAGACGCTTGACAAGTTCGCCGCCTCCATGGAGGCCATCGTGGCAAGGGCACGAAGCGAGGGGCCGGAGGCCTTCCACGCGATGCCGGAGTCCACGCCAATTTCCAGGCCGGACGAGACCACTGCGGCAAGGAACCCCGTTCTGCGCTGGCAGTTTGAGGATTAGCCGGATTTACGGGAGGGGGGCCTTGCAGGGCCCCTTCCCTTTTTCTTTACAGGGAGCGCCGCGAAGGTCCGCAGGGGCCGGCGGCGCCCCTGACTATTTTTAAGGAGGCGGGTAAATGTACGACCTTGCAATCCTGGGCGGCGGGCCGGGGGGCCTGAAAGCCGCCGAACTGGCCGCCGCTGCGGGCATGAACACAATCGTAATAGAGAAGGACCGCCTGGGTGGGGTCTGCCTCAACCGGGGCTTCATCCCCACCAAGGCTTTATACGCCCACATCACCGGCGGCAGGGGCCCGAGGGAGGGGCTTTGGGCCAGAGTGGAGGAGGTTATGGACAAGCTCCGGAAAGGCTCGGCCACCGCTCTGCGCATGGCGGGGGCAAAGCATACCCGGGGGACGGGCGTGGTCACAAAGTGGG
Organism: Synergistaceae bacterium; assembly: GCA_012519165.1. Lineage (GTDB taxonomy): Bacteria > Synergistota > Synergistia > Synergistales > Aminobacteriaceae > Aminivibrio. The sequence goes on along the minus strand of JAAYQT010000340.1, from coordinate 419 downwards.
AGGGGGACAAGGCAATCCTCGTAACCAAGGAGGACGGGTCCACGGAGGAGGTTGCCGCTAAAAGGCTTGTCATTGCCACCGGCGCCCGGTCGGTGAGGCCTCCTTTTGAGGGGAACGACCTCCCCTACGTGCTGCCCGGCGATTGGGCCATCACCGAGCCAACTCTTTGGGACCCAGAGCGAAACGGCGGCGTAAATACCGTAGCAGTGCTGGGGGCGGGGGTCATCGCCATGGAGATGGCCATGATGCTCCAAGACCTGGGCAAGAAGGTGATATTGCTAAAACACTCGGACCAGATACTGCGGCGGATGGACGGCGACGTAAAGAAAAAGACCATCCAGACCCTTAAGCGGCGCAAAACCCCCATGATGGACTACGTCCGCCTGAGCGGGGCCCTGGAATCGGAGGGAGGCCTACTT
>JAAYQT010000036.1 GCA_012519165.1 Synergistaceae bacterium | reverse complement strand
TCGCGGGCCTCAAAGCCGGCCCTCTCCCGGGAAAGGCCGCCGGGGCCGAGGGCCGATAGCCTCCGCCTGTGAGTGACCTCCGCAAGGGGGTTGGTCTGGTCCATGAACTGGGAGAGCTGGCCCGAGCCGAAGAATTCCCGGAGGGACGCGGCAATGGGCCGCACGTTTATGAGCTCCTTGGCCATGGCGCCGCCCAGGTCCTTGATGGTGGTCATCCTCTCCTTGGCTATGCGTTCCATCCGGAGAAGCCCGATCCTGATCTGGTTCTGCAGAAGCTCTCCCACCGAGCGGACCCTGCGGTTGCCCAAATGGTCGATATCGTCGTCCATCTTCTCGGGGTTTTTAAGGTCGGCCACGCCCCTGAAGATGCCCACGAGGTCGTCCCGGGTAAGGAGCCTTTCGGCAGGGTCAATGTCCAGGCCGAGCTTGCGGTTCATCTTGTACCGTCCCACCCTGCCAAGGTCGTACCTGCGGGGGTCGAAGAAGAGGCTGTTGATGTACTCCCGGGCGTTCTCCACCCGGGCGGGCTCGTTGGGCCTGAGCTTTCTGAAGAGCTCCACCAGGGCGTCGTCCACCGTGGAGGCGTTGTCCTTCTCCAGGGAGAGGGCCAGGGCGGGGTCTGCGTCCCAGACCTTTATTTTGGTTCTTCCGATGGTGGCAAGCTCGGAAAGCTGGTCCTTCGTAAGGGCCCTGTTTCTGTGGACGACGGGGGCGCCGTCGGGGTCGAAGACGGATTCGGCGGCAAGCATCCCCGTCGCGTCCTCCTCCATAATATCCTTCTCCAGGACGGCCGCCCCAAGGAGGTCCAGGACCCCCTCATGGCCTGCCGCCCCGAAAATCTTGAGCAGGAGGGTGGCGGGAATCTTTTTCTTGTTGTCGATATTGACCATCATCATATCCCCGGGGGGCAGGATAAACTCAAGCCAGGCCCCCCGCTCGGGGATAACCTTGGCGGAGTAGACCTCCTGGCCGGTTATCTGCTCGTCCCTGGTAAAAAACACGCCTGCGGAACGGGCCAGCTGGTTTACCACCACCCGCTCCGTTCCGTTGATGATGAAGGTTCCCCTTCTTGTCATGATGGGGAAATCGCCGAGAAAGATCTCCTCCTGCTTCATCTCCTTGGTCTTGTTGTTTACCAGTCTGATGGTAGCCATAATCCTTCGGGACCACGTGAGGTCCCTCTGCCGGGACTCTTCCTCCCCCGATGACGGACTGTCAAGAGAATATTTGACGAATTCGAGGGAGAAGGATCCGTCAAAGTTCTGAATGGGGAACACTTCCTGGAGCAGCTCCTGGAGTCCCTGGGGCCGCCGGGCATCCGGAGCGGCGTCTTCCTGGTAGAACCAGTTGTAGGAGTCGCGCTGGACTTCAATCATGTCCGGGATTTCCATAAGGTCCCGGGCCCGTCCGAAAGTCAACCTCTGGCGCTCGTTGCTGACTGGGATGAATTCGGCCATTAACTCTATGACCTCCCTGAAAAGTTTGGTGGGGAAAGAAGCGCTGACAAATAGATAAGATAACAAAAAAGTCATACCGTGTCAACAGACACAATACGACCTTCCTGTAAAAAGGTAGATTTTCTTACTTATGGTGCCGAGGCGGGGACTCGAACCCCGACAGGCTACTGCCCACTAGAACCTGAATCTAGCGCGTCTACCAATTCCGCCACCCCGGCTTTAATCACAGAGGTAATTCTAGCAAGGCTTGCCCTCTTTGGCAAGTCTTAATTTTTTATTTGCGTAACGGGACTGCCGTTAAGTCATCCCCGGGCGGGACAGGGTCCGGTCTCCCGATTCTTGGGGTAGCGTCATCCTTGCGGACGGCTTCCGCCGGAGGCCCTCTCCAGGCGGTCTATCAGCGCAAGGCCTATCCCCTCGCGGGAACGGGGACGCTGGGCCACAATGACCGCCGCTCCGGAGGCCTCCAGGGTCCTGAGGCCGTGAAAGAGGCCCCTGGCGTAGTTTTCCGGGGAGATGAATACCAGGCTGAGTTCCGGGTCGGCCTCCCCCGGTGCAAAGAGGATTTCAGGCCCCTCCATGCCGAGCCAGGCCACCCTGCCCCCGGCGGCAATAGCCCTCTCCCTGGCGTCCTTTTCGTCGTGGA
>JAAYQT010000339.1 GCA_012519165.1 Synergistaceae bacterium | reverse complement strand
TCGTCCCTCAGGTAGGCGCGCACCTGCGGAATTGCCGAGTCGTAGACTTTAAACAGCAGGTTTGCGCTGAGCTTTTCCGAGTAGTAGTCCCCCATAGTTTTACCTCTCGTTTGCGCCTTCAATTAGTCTTCATGCGGTCTACGGGGCCGCATGAAGCGCCTTAAGCTGTGATACTAAAAGTTTAGCACACGGTTACCGCCCTGACAGCGCCCGGTTTTGAGCCGCTCACAGTTCAATTTTTTTTGCAACGTAAACACCGTATCCGTAATAATTCCGGAATTTTTCATACATGGCAATTTCGTCCCTGTGCTCTTCGACAATGGCCCTGGCCTGGCCGCTGCGGCCGCTGCGTTCCAGAAATTCGTCAAATCTGCCCTGCAGGGGGTAATAATAGTTTTCAAGCCAGCAGTGTTCCGGCAGGACAAAATACCCTTGCGGGCTGTAGCCGTGCCGCTCGAGGACGGCCATCTTTGCCGACGCAGTATCAATTTCGGGATATTGGGTCTTCCAGTAGGCCTCTACTTCAGCGGGCCTTTCTGCGGTGAGCCAGGTGACCTCAGAGACAACCAGCTTGCCGCCAGGCTTCAGGAGGCGCCTCCAGGCCGATATACCCGCCTTAAAGCCCATATTGTAGACTGCCCCCTCGGACCAGATTACGTCATACTCTCCGTCCGCAAAGGGCAGTGCGTCCATGGAGCAGTTGAGGGCAGTTATCCTTTCAGCCAGGCCCTCCCTTTCCGCCCTGGCCTGAAGCTCGTCCAGAAACTCCGGCAGAAAATCTGCGGCCGTGACCTGCGCGTCAAGTTCCCTGGCCAAAAGGATGGCCGATGCGCCCGTACCGCATCCGATATCCGCAACCTTCAGCGGGCGGGATCGGTCCAGCCCCGCCAGCCCCATGGCCAGCCTTGACTCAACCTCCCCGCCCGGCCCCTGCCTTGGGTTGGGTTTATGCAGATCGATTAAAAGCTGAATTTGCGCCTCGTTCATACTTTCCTCCCCGGTCGTGAAATTAAAAAACGCGGCAATTCTTTGTCTATCTTGTCAGCCAAAGGGACGTATCGGCGTAACCCGTCAGCCCTGCCTCTGCATCAATTAATAACTGTATTTTACAGCAATGGGGTGGAAATTGCCTTTTCACATGAAAAATGAAAAATTTTTTTTGCAAGCTCTAAAGATATGCAAGAATACGCCGATATAAGACAAACCCGTCCGCCCGAAGAATTTCTCCCGGGGGACGGGTCTGTCCTTTTAAAATTGGTGGAGCCGGGGGGAATCGAACCCCCGTCCGACAAGGGCCGGCCGTGGAAGCGCTACGGGCGTAGTTTCCGCTTTAGTGTCGGCTCAAAACTCCCGGAAACAGGATTTTATCGCCCAAGTCTCCTTGTCTTTTTTCCAGAGCCGGAGACGCTCTCTGAAAAGCATCCGCCATTTTTGTCGTTCCGTCCGGCAGCGGCGGCAGCTTCCGAAGGGAACGTGGCTGCTTTACGCAGCCAGTGCGTAGTTGTTATTGTTGACGTTTATGTTTGTGTCCGCGTTTAACGAGGTTCGGACGACCTCGGCCCGCTCTTCCAGACCCTCCGTCTTGCCGTCGAGACCAGTCGGCCCCATAGTTTGCGCTATTGATCCCTCATTTTTTGCCGTACGGCCCTCTCCATGTCCCGCTTTGCGTCCTTTTCGGCGATGGAGTCCCGCTTGTCGTGGAGCTGCTTGCCTTTAACCAGGGCAAGCTCCACTTTAGCCCTCTTCCCCTCCTTGATGTACATGGACAGGGGCACAAGGGTGAGCCCTTTCTCCCGGACCCTTGAAAAGAGCCGCAGGATTTCGTGCCTTTTCATCAGGAGCTTACGGTCCCGCAAGGGTTCGTGGTTGTAGTAGCTTCCTTTTTCGTAGGGAGAGATGTGAACCCCTG
>JAAYQT010000338.1 GCA_012519165.1 Synergistaceae bacterium | reverse complement strand
GAACATTGACATGATCCGGACCGAGGACATCGAGGTGGCCGTATGCAGGGCAAACGAGGCCTACAGGGCTTTCAACGGCATCGAGAAGTACGAGGGAAAGCCTCACTCCTGGCTTCGCGCGCTGACCGGAGGCGTCATGTTTGACGCCAAGACTGTGGTAGCGCTTAAGGATAAGGGGATAAACACAATTGCCGACTTTAAAGGCAAAAGAGTTGCAGTAGGACCGGTGGGAAGCGGCGGCGAGCTGGATTCAAGGGAAATCCTGGCGGCTTACGGTCTGAACTACAATGATATAACCCCCGAGTACGTGGAGGCCAGCCAGGCGGTGGACATGATGTCCGACGGCCTTGTGGAGGGCGCAATACTCGGATTTACCCCGGGCGCGTCGGCCATCAGCGAGCTTATGCTCACCGGCAAAGTGGTCATCCTCCCCATAGACGAGGCCGGCTACCAGGCGCTCAAGAAGATCAACCCCCTTATTGACAAGAGGGTCCTTAAAGCCAACACCTACCCGGACCAGTATTACGACGTGGAAACCTGCGGCGACCCTGCGGACCTTATAATCACAAGGGAAGAGCTTCCTGAAGAACTTGTCTACCAGATGACAAAGGCGCTTTACGAGAACCTTGAGGACGTCCGCAGCGTGGCGGCGGCCGTGCGGGGCTTTGGCCCGGAACTGGTGGCGCCTCCCGAGGAGATGCTGATCCCTTACCACGACGGGGCTCTGCGTTACTTCAAAGAGGCTGGAATACTGAAGTAGTCCGGTTAAACAAGCCGGGGTTCGATTCTTAAAGAACCTTAAGTAATCTGCGGACCCGGCCCGGTTTCAACCGGCCTGGTCCGCAGATTAACATTTGCTTAAAAAATAGTCGCGGCTACTCTGACTTGCTTTCAGGGGGCGGCAAAGAGTCCCTCAAGAATGGCCCTCCGTTACGGGCTCAGACCCTAGCCTCCCTTGCCCCGTTCGGTGAAATTTCTGCGGATCTCCTCTCCCCAGTCGTCGTCCACGAATCCCTTCTGCCTGAAGTTTGCTACAGCGTCCGACATGGCCCGGTAGTTCAGCTCCAGGCCGGCTGCGTCGGCGTGGAAGCTCTGGGCGCGGTCCCGCCCTATGCCAAGCTGCTCCGCCTCTCCGGCGGCGTCCATATTGGCGCCAAGGAAGATGAACTCCCACCCGTACCGCGACTTCTGGTACTCTATCATGCTCCTGACTTTTTCGCCGGAATACTCCCGGCTCGCATTCTCCAGGCCGTCGGTGATTATTACAAAGATCACCCTTTCGGCCCTGTACTCTTCCGCAGTCCTCTTATGGACGTTTACTATCTTGTGAATGGTCCTGCCCACCGCGTCGAAGAGGGCCGTCGTACCCCCGGCGAAGTACTCCCTTTCTGTAATGGGGTCCACGCCCCTTATGTCTATGCGGTCGTGAAGCAGCTCGTAATCGTTGTTGAAGAGCGCCGTGGTCACCAGGCACATCCCTTCAACTTCCTTTTGCTTCTGCAGCATGGAGTTGTACCCGCCGATGGTATCCGACTCAAGCCCAGCCATGGAGCCGCTCCTGTCGAGAATGAACGCAACCTCCGTAAGCCCTTTTTTCATCCTTAACCCCTCCCTCGTTTTATTAATACGAGGATAGGCTTTTTAGCGGGGCAAGTGGTCGCCTCGCGGGCGACAAATTCAAAAGGGCGGAGAAAGCGGGCCCGTCACCCTCCCAGAAGCTGCTGGTCAAACTTGAACAGCACTTCGTTGATCTCGAATATATCGTACCGGCGGTTGACGATGAAATACTCGGCAATAACGTCGAACTTGCTGCTGGGGGAGAGGGCATACCCCGCCCGCCGGAGCAGGTCCTCAGTCTCCTCCAGGGAAAGCTCCAGGGCTACGGACAGGGCTATTATGGTGGGTTTGGTGGGGGTGTAGTCTTTGTTGGTCCGGATTTTGGAAAAATGCCTGCGGTCCAGGTTAGCCCTCTTGTAAACCT
>JAAYQT010000337.1 GCA_012519165.1 Synergistaceae bacterium | reverse complement strand
GGTTATGGCCCTGTCGGGGGCCATTGCCTTGACGGGCTGGTCCAGCCTGTCCTCCGGGTCGGACCCTACGTACAGCCCGGCAGTCACCCTGCCCCGCAGCTCCGGGTTGTTGTGGATGGCCCTGGCGGTCCGCTGGGCCTGGTCCGACGCCAGGGCGTTCATGGGGTAGATGAAGAGGGCCTTTACCCCTCTCTCCCCCCGGCGCTGAAGGCAGTAGTCCAGCACGGGCCACAGGAAGCACTCCGTCTTGCCCGACCCGGTGCCGGTGGCAATAACCGTGGAGCGGCCCCTCGGGTGGGCCAGGCGGGCGAAGGCCCTCTCCTGGTGAAGGTAGGGCCGGTAGCCCAGGGGCACGCTGGGAAAAAACTCCCCCGCTCTTTGGCCGGGGCTGAAGGGCAGCCCCACTGAGACGTAGGGCCCCTGGGCCAGGGCGGCCTCCCGGGCCAGAAACTCCTCCACCACTCCCCCGAAGTAGGGGGATGTGACGGGGAAGGTGGTCTTAAGGTAGTCGTCCACGCCCCGGCGGATCTCCCGGGCAAGCAGCGAGGGTATCACGGCGTTCAGCTCCTCCCGAACAGGCTCTTGATGCCGTCAATAAGGCCCGTTCCTTTTTTGCCCGCCCGGCGGGAGAAGACCTCCCAGGCGGTGCGGTAGTCCTCCTCCCTGTCCTTCCTTGCGAAGGGGGCGGCGTAGTTTATGGTTTTGGTAACGGGGCCGCCGGGGAGAGTATCGTCCTCGTACTCTTTGGTTACGAAGCCTTCCGTTTTATTCTTAACCTGGTTGAATTCGGGCCTGGAGAGGCCCACGCCGGGCAGCCCCTTGCTGGGGGTGAAGACGATGCGCCCGGCGGCGTCGTACCAGGTATCCCCCTCGTACTGGCGCAGCACGGGGAACTACACCCGATAGATGGAGAGGAGCTCCTCCAGGGTCATCCCCAGGGCCATGGCGGCCAGCACATCTATCTCCACCAGGGCCTGGCGGCGGGCCAGGTCCGTCCGGAGGGCGCAGTCCCTGCTCCACTCCGGGGTCAGGCGGGCGAAGAAGCTCTGGTCGAGCCGCGGGTCCGGGGAGGTCCAGGAGTCTTTTAAAAAGGGCTCGTCCCAGCACTCCTGCCATAGGGGGGCGTAGGGTCTGGTGAGGCAGTTGAGGGCCAGGGTGCGAATAAAAATACTGGGATCGTAATCAACAAGAGGAAATAACCTCAAGATGGACTCATAAACATCCGTCCTTCCCGTAGATTTAAGAAAGAAGTCTGCTGGAAGCGAACAACAAAAAGCATTGAACAACACCAGATCTTCGCTTGTTTTAAAAGTAGTTGAAAGCACTGGATTTATATGGGCCAATCCCGGCGAAACAATTGCACTGTTTAAAGATCTCTCTGAAGCCGCCCCAAACATCCTCCTGTTAACAAAGCGATAGAACTCCGTTACTTTACTGCCATTCCAAGGAACAGCAGGAATTCTGGCCTTGTACTCAGTCTCGCCGCAGGCAGAGACGTAGTTGGTCCTGGGCAGATAGTCCTCCGGTAGGTCAACTAGGTCTAGGACGTCGTAGTGGCTATTTGCGGTGCAAACTCTGCGGGGTGTCTTATTCAAGGGATTGCCTACGAAGAAGTGGGGGCCGGAGAGCACCAATTCGGCGGGGCTGGCGACGAAGCGGGTCTCCCTGCGGATGGTACCGTCATGTTGGCGGTTTACTT
>JAAYQT010000336.1 GCA_012519165.1 Synergistaceae bacterium | reverse complement strand
CGAGCCCGACGGCGCCCATATCCTGGTCATACTGGCGGGAACCTCCTCATCGGTGGATAAGTACAGGGACTCAATAAAAACCATCCTGGCTTCGGCGAAGGAGGGCCCGGCTCCCCTTGAGAAGGCGGCGTCCTTCCCCTTCGGCGCGACTCAGGAGGCCTTCCGGCATTCCGAGGGGCCCTTCGCTGCGGCCGACGGTTCAGTTGCCGTTCTTGACCGGTTCGGCAAGCAGATACGGATATTCGATCCATCCGGAGTCCTTCTTAATGAATGGGGAACGGGAGGACAGGGAGAGGACGGGACTTTAGCCTGGCCTACGGTTGTCGCATTCGCCTCCGACGGGACGCTATGGGTGGCGGATGAAGGGTACAGGGTGGACGCGCACATCCAGCATTTCTCCCGCAAGGGGGAGTTTTTAGGCAAAATAAAGGCGGATAGTAAAACCTGGCCGGAAAAAGGGATATATAAACCCGGCTTTCTTGCCGTCACCGGGGAAGGAAAGCTGGTTGCCATAGGAAGAACTGATATAAGCAAGGGAAAAGACCGGGCCATGGTTTTCTCTCCCTCGGGCGAACTGCTTTCGGTTTGGGAATTTGAAGGGATGAAAACGGCAGCGCTCCTCCCCGGCGGAAAACTCGTCATGACCTTTGAAGCAAACGACAAGTCGGACAAGTTCGCGGTTTTTGATCTTGAGGGAAAGCGTATTGCGGAGTGGCCTTTCTGGGGAACTGGACTTCCGGCGCTGCCGGGTGATGAAAATACATACTTCCGGGCTAAATTTGTATCGTCCGACGGCGGCGGCAGAGTATATGCCTATGACGACATGGAATACGGAATCTGGATGTAGGACGGGCAGGGAGTTCTTGTCCAGGTCGTGCCTTTAAGGAAGTCCTTCGGTATAGTTGAGGGGATGGCGGCTCTCCCGAACGGCGACATCCTGGTGAAGGACCGCCCCAGCGGATACGCCCCCGGTGATCCTTCCATAGGCCTTTTGAAAAACGCCCGGCCCGTTTCGGTCCCCGAACCGGGGAAGCAGGAAAAAGGGCTGGCCTCAAATGAACAGGTCGAGACCGGAAAAGATGACCCCGCTGCCGGAGACAGCATAGAGGCCGAGCTCGCCAGGCTTAAGAAGGCTCTTAAGCTTCGCCAGGAGGTAACCCTCCTCGAAGAAGAGGGCGACCTGAAGGGAGCGGTGGAAAAGTACCGGGAAAGCCTTAAATACTACGAAGATCCGGCGGTAGCCCCTTATGCGGAGGGACTTGAAAAAATCGCCTCCATACCTCCGGCAGCCGACTTCAAGGGACAGCAGGCACACGCAAAGCTGGAGCCCCGCCCCAAGCCGACCGTAACGCCCAAAGAGCCCTTAATCGTCCCTGAACAGGAGATTCTGGCTCAACCTGTGACAGCGCAACAGAAACCTCCCGTCAAGGCGGTAGCGCCTCCCCTGGAGGACCCGAGAAAAAAGGCGGAAGTCCTATGGAACGAGGCCGCCGCCCTTCAGCAGGCCTTTAAATATGAAGAAGCCCTTGAGCTCTATAAAAAAGGTCTTGAGATTTCCCCTGACGAAGTTGTAAAAGATCATGCAAATAAGCTGGAGGCCTTCATTCCAAAAGCAAAGGCCCGGGCCGAACAGATCTGGAACGAAGCGGCGGCCCTGCAGACCGCAAAAAAATATCAGGAGGCCCTTGAAAAATATAGGCAGGGTCTTGGCATCTACCACAACCAGAAGGTGGAGGACCACGTGGGAAAGCTGGAAATTTTCATAGCCAGGCAGAAACTGTAGCCGGCAAAATAAGAACTGGAATCGGAAAACGGCGCCCCGTCCGGGCGCCGTTTTGCTGTGCCGGGCACGGAGAACGTTAACTCTCTGCGTTCTCCCGGCCAGAAATTCGCCTTGCGCGGTCAATAAAAGGTGAAAAATTTGTCAATAATTTTCCGGAAGGCTTGCAAAAAAAAGGTTTCAGTGATATATAATTATATGAGCATATAAGCATATATCGATTTTGGAGGTCTGTCATGAATTCTTCGGTTGAAAAAGACGGGCAGTTTGTAAATCTTGAGGCCGTAGCAGGGGGGATGCCTCCCGAGGAAGCCCTCTACGATTTGGCCGAGCTTTTCAGAGCCTTCGGGGATACCACAAGGATCAAGATCCTCTCGGCCCTCTCCCTGTCTGAACTGTGCGTGGCAGATATTGCCGAGCTGTTATCCATGAGCCAGCCCGCCATATCCCACCAGTTGAGGGTTCTGCGGCAGGCCCGGCTCGTCCGTGTTACCCGCAGAGGCAGGTCCTCCATCTACGCCCTGGACGACGAGCACGTGCGGACCATTTTCGACCAGGGCTTCAGGCATGTTAGGCATATAACTCCGGAAGGAGGGGAAAATCATGGCTAATTCTCACGTTCTGCGCCTTTCCCTTGGCGGCCTTAACTGCGCCCATTGTTCCGCCAGAATAGAGAAATCCGTATCGGAGCTGCCGGGGGTTTCGTCGGCCAGCATCGATATGGTATCAGGCGGAATGAAAATTTCCCTGGACGGAGAGAACAGGACGCCGGAGATCATTACCGGGGTAAGGCAGATAGTCGACGCCATTGAACCGGGGGTATCAGTCCACGAGGAGAGACCCGCAGAGGGGCGTTCAAATCTGCCCAAAGGAGATATGGCCCGGCTGGCTGCGGGGGCGGCCCTCTGGCTTGGCGCTATCTTCCTCCCCCTCGGGGAGACGACCCGCTTTTTTCTGTACGTTGCCGCCTACCTGACGGCGGGAATTAAAGTAATCAGGAACGTGTTCCGCAACCTGAGGGGAGGCTCCGTCTTTGACGAGTTCTTCCTGATGACCATTGCCACGGCGGGGGCCTTCGCTATAGGCGATTTCTCCGAGGCGGTGGCGGTAATGCTGTTTTACGAATCTGGGGAGCTGGTTCAGGACCTGGCCGTAGAACGGTCACGCAGGTCAATACTCGCCACTATGGACGTTCGCCCAGACAGGGCCAACCTGATTGCGGAAGGCGATATACGCATCGTACGGGCCGATGAGGTGACGCCCGGGCAGACAATCCTGGTAAAGCCCGGAGAGCAGGTTCCCCTTGACGGCACAGTGCTGGAGGGAACCTCTTCGCTGAATACTGCCTCTCTTACCGGGGAGTCGGTACCCGCCGACGCGGGGCCCGGTTCAGAGGTCCTGGCGGGCAGCGTAAACCTGGGAGGCGCTCTATCTGTCCGGGTTACCAGGCCTTACGGCGAGACAACCCTCTCGAAGGGGCTAAAGCTCATCGAGGAGGCCCGGGAGAGCAAGGCTCCCACCGAGCGGTTCATCACGTCCTTCGCCCGGTGGTACACGCCGGCGGTGGTAGTCCTTGCAGCTCTCATAGCTACGCTGCCGCCCCTGGCGGGCCTTGGGGATTTTCGTACCTGGG
>JAAYQT010000335.1 GCA_012519165.1 Synergistaceae bacterium | reverse complement strand
ATGGCAGTTTTTCGATCTTACAGGAGTTTGTTTGTAGCAGTCTTGCATGGAAACGTGGTGGCTCTCGAAATGTGCGCCAGGTGGCTCTCAAATAGTGCGCCGCCGGCTCTTTAGCTGCGAGAGGGTGGACTTATTTCATCGCGTTTTACAGACGCGAAGAAAACATGTCGGCCACTTATGCCAAATGCTCATGGGGACACAGAATGTGCGAAAACACCCTTAAGGAGATATGCGACTACCTGGGCATGGACTTTAAGGGAAGCCTGGCCGTCAGCGCCAGGGCAAACCCCGTAAAGGAAAACAAAGAGGCCCTGGACCGGGCCTACAGGATGGGGACGGAGGTTTAGCAACCCCGGAATCATGACGCACTGGAAATAAAACTGGTGCAAATCAGCGTTATAACAAGACAGCGGCGGACGGTTTGCCGCTCCGCCGCTGTGTTTTAGCGGGTCTGCATTTTTTTTGTTCGGCCGGAGAGTCAGTGAGGCCCTACGCCCTCACCACGGCCCCCTTTGCCGCCGAGGAGGCGAGCTTGGAGTAGAGGGCCAAGTGGCCTTTTGTTATCTTGGGGGCGGGCTTTTCCCAGGTTTTGAACCGCTCCTCTATCTCGCCGTCGGTCAGGTGGAGGTGAAGCCTGCCCTCGATCACATCGATGGTTATCTTGTCGCCGTCCCTCACAATGGCGAGGGGGCCTCCCTCTGCGGCCTCGGGGGAGATGTGGCCCACGAAGCAGCCGTTGTTGGTGCCGGAGAACCTGCCGTCGGTGACCAGAGCGGTGCTTTTGTTGAGGCCCATGCCGTAGAGGTACTTCATGGCCCGGTACATCTCCCTCATGCCGGGGCCTCCCTTGGGGCCCTCGTAGCGGATTACCACCACGTCCCCTTCCTTGATTTTTCCGGCCAGGATAGCCTCGTTGGCGTGGTCCTCGCTGTCGAAGACCTTTGCCGAGCCGGTAAAGACGTGGAGGGCCGGGTCTATGGCGCCGGGCTTGGTAACGCCCGTGTCGGGGGCGAGGTTGCCCTTAAGCACCGCAATTCCGCCCCGGGGCGAGAAGGGCTCGTCCAGGGTTTTCATCACCTCGTCGTTGTCGGGGAAGGGGAAGGAGTAGTTCGACACGTTCTCCTCCACGGTGCACCCAGTGCATGTAAGGGCCTCTTTTTTGAGGACGGGCAGCATGCGTTTGAGCATTTTGGGAATGCCCCCCGCCATCCAGAAATCCTCCGTGTTCCATTTGGACGCGGGGTTTATGCGCACTATCTGGGGGGTGACGGAGCCCAGTCGGGAGAAGAGCTCCATCACGTCCACGCCGGCCTCCGCCTCGGCGGCGATGGCTGCCAGGTGCATTACCGCATTGGTGGAGCCGCTCATGGCGAGGGTGGCCAGCACGGCGTTTTCGATGGAGGCTTCATTAATTATCTTCCGGGCGGTTAGGCCGTCCTTCACCATGCGGCAGACCTCCTCGCCGGTCTGGCACGCCAGGCGGAGCCGTTCGGAGTGGACTGCAGGCACGAGGGCCGACCCCGGCAGGGTCATTCCCAGGGCCTCCGCAAGGCAGCACATGGTGTTTGCGGTGCCGAAGAAGGAGCACGAGCCGCAGGTGGGGGCGCAGAGGTTTTCGAGGGTGCTGAACTCCTCCTCCGTGATTCTGCCCGACGCCACCATGCCGAGGGCCTCGTGCATGGAGGTCTCGTCGCTCTTGCGGCCGTCGAACTCCACGCCGCCGAGCATGGGGCCCCCGGTGATCATGATTGCTGGGATGTCGAGCCTTGCCGCCGCCATGAGCATTCCCGGCACAATCTTGTCGCAGGAGGCTATCAGCACAAGGCCGTCCAGGTGATGGGCCTCCGCCACCAGCTCGATGGAGTCGGCAATTACCTCCCGCTGGGGGAGGATGAAATGCATCCCTCTGTACCCCTCGCAAACGCCGTCGCAGGAGGCTATTACGCCGAACTCGGCGGCCACCCCGCCCGCGCGGTGAATGCCCTTCTTTACGTGCTCGCTCACCATGTTAAGGTTGAAGTGGCCCGGCACAAGGGTGTTCCACGAGTTGGCTATACCTATCACAGGCCTGCCCCTGAAATCCCCCTCGCAGTAGCCCATGGACTTCCAAAGCGCCCTGGCCCCGGCGTTCTGGGGCCCCTCGAATACTTCGGAGCTTCTGAGTTTATCTGTCATGCCCATCCTCCCCCGCTGATTTTTTCCGTACCCAATCATGGTAGAAGAAGAGGGGGCGGCAGTCAACGGGCGAAGGCGGACTACGGGAACTGGTCTGTCGAATATTTCGCATATTCTTTACCGAAGGTCTATAATTTACCTGGAGAGGGATTTCAGCCGGACACTTAAATGTGAAAATTTAAGGAGGGGGATTAAATGAAAAAAGCCTATATTGTGGGAACCTGCGACACTAAGTTTGAGGAGCTGGCCTTCGTCCGGGATATCATCGCCGGGCGGGGGGTGCAGACGGTCCTGGTGGACGTGGGGACCACGCCCCACTGTCACAACGTGGACGTGACGGCGGGGGAAGTGGCGGCCCATCACCCCTCGAAACCGGACTTTCTGGCCTCGGCAAGGGAGCGGGGCTCGGCGGTGCAGGCCATGGGCGAGGCCCTGGCCGCCTTTCTCCCGGGCAGGGAGGACCTGGGCGGGGTCATAGGCCTCGGCGGCTCCGGGGGCACGTCCATCATTACGACGGGCATGAGGGAGCTCCCCCTGGGAACGCCCAAGATCATGGTCTCCACCATGGCCTCGGGGAACGTGGCGCCTTACGTGGGCCCCAACGACATCGCCATGATGTACTCCGTGACAGACGTTTCGGGGATTAACAGGGTCTCCAGGGTGGTGCTGGCCAACGCCGCAAACGCCCTGGCGGGCATGATCAGCGGCCCCGTTCCGTCGGGAGAGGACAGGCCTCTGCTGGGGATGACCATGTTCGGGGTAACCACTCCCTGCGTGGACATGGTGCGCCACATGTTCGAGCGCGATTACGACTGCCTTGTCTTCCACGCCACCGGGACTGGGGGCCAGT
>JAAYQT010000334.1 GCA_012519165.1 Synergistaceae bacterium | reverse complement strand
CCGGGGCGGAGGCGGCAATGGCCGCCTTCGCCCGAAGGATCATTCTTTATTAAAATTTAGTAAGTCTTGACCGTGGAGATATATATGCTCTGGGCGAGGGCCAAAATGATCGCCAGGGCCAGCAGGGAGCTCCCTCCGTAGCTCACCAGGGGCAGGGGCAGCCCCGTGACGGGCAGCAGGCCTATGCTCATGCCGATGCTCTCCGTCATCTGGAACCATATCCAGGCGGAGGCGCCTGCAATAAGCACCTTGGCCCTGCCGTCCTTTGCCCTCATGCCCGTCTCGATCAGCCTCCAGAACAGAGCCCCGAAGAGCAGCAGCATTACTACGGCCCCGATGAAGCCCAACTCCTCGCAGTATACGCTGAAGATAAAATCGGTATGGGGCTCCGGCAGAAAGCGGAGCTTGCTCTGAAGCCCTTCCATAAAGCCTTTTCCCAGCAGCCCGCCCGAGCCCACGGCAATTCTGGACTGAATTACGTTGTATCCCGCGCCCAGGGGGTCCACCCACGGGTCGATAAATACCCGGATTCGCATCTTCTGGTACTCTTTAAGAAACTGCCACCCCAGGGGGATGGCCGCAGTCATAATGGCCGCCAGCCCCGCCGGGTACTTCCAGGGGGCGCCCGCCGCCACTATGGCCGCCATGGCGATGACTCCGTATACAATGGCGCTCCCCGCGTCGGGCTGAAAAAATACAAGGCCGGCGGATAGGGCCGCCAGGGCCAGCCCCCCCAAAAAACCGGGCGCCTCTAGGGGAGGATAGCGGCAGAGGTGCTTGGCCAGCACGAGGATAAGGGCCACCTTGCCGAACTCGGCAGGCTGGAACCTGAAAAACCCCAGGTGAAACCAGCTCTGGGCGCCCTTAACCGTCATGCCCAGGACCATGACCCCGAAAAGCAGCGCAAGGGCAAGGCCATATATGCTGTAGGCCCAGGAGAAGATCCTTGCATGGCCGAGCTGCAGGACAACCATGAAGGCCCCTGCGGAGATTCCCCCCCACAGGAGCTGCCTTAAGGCAAAACTGGCGCCCCGTCCCTCGAAGCCCGACCCGGCGCTGAAGATAAACGCCACGCCCATAAAGAAGAGGATCAGGACTGGTATCAGCTGAAGTTTGTCAAGCTTTGCCAGGTTTTCTCTTAAACTGGGTCTTTTTTCCTCCACCTGTATTCTCCTGCTCTTTTGCGCTCCCGGCCGCGCCCCGCTTAATCCGGATCACGGGGATGTTGGCCACAAACGCCACGGACCTGTCGGCCCTGTCGAAGTCCATTTCAATCTTTGACGTGTCAATATCCATGTACCTGGTGATGACGTCTATCATGTCCCTGCGCAGGTTTTCAAGCATCTCGGGGGATATATCCGCCCTGTCGTGGATAAGGACTATCTGAAGACGTTCCTTGGCGATGTTTTTTGAACCGCCCGCGCTGAAAAATTTCTTGAAAAAGTCTAGAGCCATGACGGTCTCCCCCTATTCCTTCATTCCGAAGAGCTTCCGGATGCCGGCGAAAAACCCCTTGCCCTGTTCGTCCTTAAACTCGGGGAAGGGCACGTCCTCGCCCATAATCCGGGCTGCAATCCGGGTGAAGGCCTTCGCCGCAGGGGCTTCGTCGCCGAAGGCAAGGGGCTCGCCCCTGTTAGCGGACTTTACTACGCTGTCGTCCTCGGGGACTATCCCCAGAAGGTCGATGGCCAGCACGTCAAGTACGTCCCGTACGTCGAGCATCTCTCCCTCGCTGACCATTTTGCTTCTTAAGCGGTTTATCACGAGGCGTATGGGCGCCTTGCCCATGGACTCCAGAAGGCCTATTATCCTGTCTGCGTCCCTGACCGAAGGCACCTCCGGCGTGGTGAGAACTATGGCCTCGTCGGCGCCGATGGCGGCGTTTTTAAAGCCCCCCTCGATTCCGGCAGGGCTGTCCAGCAGAATAAAGTCGAACTCCCTACGCAGAAGGGCGCAGAGCTGTTCCATCTGCTCGGGGTTTACTGCATCCTTGGTCCTTGTCTGGGCTGCGGGCAGCAGGAAGAGGTTGTCCACCCTCTTATCCCTGACCAGGGCCTGGTTCAGCCTGCATGTCCCCTCCAGCACGTCGATAAAATTATAAACAACCCTGTTCTCAAGGCCCATCATTACGTCAAGGTTCCGAAGGCCTATATCCGCGTCCACCGCCACTACTCTGTGCCCGGCCTTCGCCAGGGCCACGGAGATATTGGAGGTGGTGGTAGTCTTTCCCACTCCGCCTTTTCCGGATGTGACCACAATCACCCGAGGGTTCAATTATTTTCTCCCCTTCCCGCCGCCGGAGGAGCGCCGATTATCTCCCCGGACGGCCGTATCTTTTATAATTGCAACTCCCTCACAACCAGGGAGTTGTTCTCCAGAGTAATAATAACAGGTTTTCCCCACCATTCCATTTCGCTTCCCAGGGGAGAGCTAACTTTGCCCCCGATTCTTACCTGTTTTGCCTCAAACTGGCCCGCCACCACCGTGCGGTCCTCCTCGCCGTCCAGGCCCGCGTGGGCCACGCCCTTAAGCCTGCCCCAGACGCAAATATTCCCGGACGCCAGGACCTCGGCGCCGTCGTTTACATGCCCTATGAGGATAACGTCGCCGTCGTGCTCCACCCTCTGGCCGGACCTGAGGGACCTTTGAAGAAGCAGGGCGCCCCCGGAAGTCCTCTCCCTTCTTTCGGACATCTCCCTGACCGGCTCTCCGGCGGCGACCCCCATGAGCCTGAGGTCGTCCTGGGTTTCGCCGTCAAGGCTGATCCACGAGACTACCTTCATCCTCCTTGTCCAGACAAAATCCGACAGGAGTTTTTGAATAAAATACCTTGACACCTTGCGGCCCTGGAAGTCCAGCGCCACTCCGAGGCTTCCCGATAGCAGGGACGACTCGCTGAAAAGCCTTTCAAGCTCCTTCAGAAGGCCGTCCTCGCCGCCCTCCTCCGGAAATATCATCCGGATGCCGTATCCTGCTCCCTTTAGTATAATACCCGCCGATTCTCCGCCGGACAT
>JAAYQT010000333.1 GCA_012519165.1 Synergistaceae bacterium | reverse complement strand
GCTCTCAACCCGTAAGAGGGGCTTACCACCCGGAGTATTCCGGCCTTAACAGATGCTCCACTTCAGCCTTAAGCGCCACGAACTCCGGCTGGCCGCTGGCGTGGGGCGTAAACTGGGTGTCCGTCCAAAAAAAGACGAGTTCGCCGCGACGCAGATAAAACTGGTCCGCGTATTCGGACAGGTCGGGATAGTTGTCGTCGAAGACCATTAGCTCCTCAGCCGCAACTTGCCCGTCGATTACCCGGGCAATCCGGGCGTTCAGCTCATCCTTCCAGTCCGTACCGGGCCGGAAAAGTTCCGCAAGGGAGATTTGCCTCCCGGTCAGGGCGTCGAAGGTGGCCCCCAAACGGTCGCTTGAGGGATGGGCCGCCCCCTTGAAATAGACCATGCAGTCGAAGGAGAAGCTGAGCAGCCGCCCTTCCAGCAATTCCGCCTTTCCCTGGACCAGGAGCTCCTCCGCCTCCTCGCCCCCCGTAAGGGCTTCAATCTCCGCAGCGGCCATGTCGGCAAGGGCGGCGTTAATCAGATCATTGGCCGTCCGGTTGACTCCATGAACCACCGGGATGGTGAGCGTCTTGCCCCCGTCCGTCTCCTCCCGGTACGTCACCGTTGCCCCCAGGGCCGCTCCCGCCGCTGCCACAGTCAGTAAAACAGCTGCAAGCAAGGCTTTTTTCATATGAACCCCTCCTTTTTTGAATGCGAAACCTCTTTACCTGTCGGCCTTCTGGCCGAAGAATTCTCCCCCTAGCTACTCCGCCCAGTATCAGGACGGCGTATGCTATCTGCACCGCCGCCGGCCGTTCCTCCAGCATAATGGCCGCCAGTTTCTCGCGGAAGATAAAGGGCGTCAGATCCATCACCAGCATAGGGTCGCAATTCTTCTTTAAGGGCATGATTAAAAAATAGCCGCACTTTCTGGATTTGTCGTATTATAATATCAAAGACAGATTAGAAGAAGGGGGGTAGTTTTATTATGAAGTGCGCAAAGTGCGGAACTGCTCTTTCCGAGGGAGCGGCGTATTGCAGCGCCTGCGGGGCGGAGCAGAAAAAAGCGGCGTCTTCGGGGCAGGGCGGAGGAGTAGGGTATTCAAGCAGGATTAACGACCCCGCATTCAAAAAGTACGTGAAGAACACCAACAGGTGGGCCGCCATCTTTTCGGCAGTCATAGCGGTTGTTGCCGTCGGGGCGTTTTACATAATGGGCGAGACGGGCTACGAGGGCATGGAAAACCCCGCAGCCCTTTACCAGGGTCTCGGTGTGGCCGGGATGTTCATAGTCATAGGCCTGTTTACGGTGAGGGGCAGAAGTAAAAGCACAACCTGGGACGGAGTGGTCACCGACAAGACCGCAAAACGAAAGCAGCATACAGTTAGCTACGGCGATGAATCCCGTCTTGAAGACTATACGGAGTACTCTGTCGAGATCACCGCAGGGGACGGAAAAAAACACTACATAAAGGTTAACGACGACGATACTCTGTACAATTACTACAAAACCGGCGACCGGGTGCGCCATCACGGCGGCCTTAAGACCTATGAGAAATACGACAAGAGCGGCGACAGCATCATCTTCTGCAACGCATGCATGTCCCGCTGCTCTATTGACGACGACTACTGTTTCAGGTGCAAATGCCCCCTTCTCAAGTAGGGAGGCCTAAAACCAGGTGATGACGTCCTCCATCCGGGACCTGGGTCGAAGAGCCTCGGCTCCAGCCGAGTAGCCCAGGGTCATGGCGTAGAGGGGGTCGAAGCCCTCCGGGGCAAAGCAGCTGTCTGAAGCGAACAGGTAGCGCATGAGGCCGATCCAGCATGTCCCGAGTCCGAGGGAGTAGGCGGCGAGCTGCATGTTCTGTATGGCGGCGCTGCAATCGGCAAGCGCGGAGAGGTGGGTTCCCGTCTTGCGGAGGACCTTTTCGCCGTAGATCATTATCACCACAGGGGCGCCGAAGAAGAGCCGGTACTTGGGGTTGGTTCCCATGGCCACAATCCTCTCGATGCCCGACTGGCTCATGGCCTTCCTTCCTCTTTCGTCGAGGTCGTCGATGGTCTTTCTGTCGGTCAGTACCCCGAAATGCCACGGTTCCGCGTCGCCGCCGGTGGGGGCGTAAATCCCCGCCTTAAGGACGGTCTCGATATCCTCCCGGCTCACCGGCTGGTCGGTGTACTTGCGGATACTACGCCTATTCATGATCGCGTCGATTATTGGGTTCATTCCGGTTCCCTCCTCAGATTTAAGTAAAACCTCCGTTTTGATTTTATCACCTCCACAGGAAATATTTTGCACGACTTTTGATATTGATGAGCAAGTCATCGTATGATAGTATGACCCTGCGAATAAAAGGGGGTAGCCTTATGCATCCGCCGTTGAGGGCAAAAAGACTAACGGAGCTGCTTATTGACGAAATAAAGGTGCTTATAGAAGCGGACTCGCTGCAGCCCGGGGACAGAATGCCCACCGAGCAGGAGCTCATGAGGATTTTTAAAGTCAGCCGCACCTCCGTCCGGGAGGCGCTGTCGGTGCTCCGGCAGGAGGGGGTTGTAGACATAATCCAGGGCAAGGGCACATTTTTGAAAAAACACTATACCCCTCTGCCCGGCCCCTCCCCCAGGGGGCTGATGCACTTCGTGGAGGCCAGAAAAGTTCTGGAGACCACCCTTGCCGGCCTTGCGGCGGAAAGAGCTTCAGATGAGGACTTCGCAAGCATGGAGCGGGCTATAACAAAGCTTGAGGAGGCCGACGTGGAGACGGACCCGGACGAGGTTGTCCAGGCGGATCTTGAATTTCACTACGCCCTCGCGGGTTCGGCGGATAACCCGGTGCTGCTTCACTTTTTGCAGGAGGTGGACTCCCGCCTCCAGAAGGGGCGCTCTACCACCATCCTCTTTCCCCAGGGAAAGAAGAAAGCTATCGAGGGGCACAGAAGGGTGCTGGACGCCCTTAAGCTTCGCGCTCCCGACGAAGCCGCCCGGCAGATGGGCAGGCACATCGGCGAAATAGAGAAGGCCCAGCAGTCCATACTGGCGTTACAGGGCGGTCAGAACAGGGAGGGGGAGAAGAGGCGGTCGTAGCTTCGCCCTGAATAAAAAGATGGAAAAAGTTTTATCCGGAGGTGCAGGAATTTTGGAGTGTTTTCCCCACAAAAAAACGGATTTTTTGATCACGGCAGTTGCGACGGCCATGGGAGTTTTTCACGTTTATACGGCCTTCTTCGGCGTTCTCACCGCCCTATGGCAGCGGGGGATACACCTTACCTTCGGCCTGGTAATCTGTTACCTTATTGCATTTAAAGAGTCCCCTTCAAAGGTCCGCAAAGCTCTTCCCCTTGTCTTTGCGGCGGCCTCACTCCTCTGCCTGGCCCACTT
>JAAYQT010000332.1 GCA_012519165.1 Synergistaceae bacterium | reverse complement strand
GGAGGTGTTCCTGGACAGGAACTACTTCGCCGCCCTCAACGAGGAGCGGGAGGAGGCGGGGGAGCCCCTCTTCGCCAACCCGAGGAACGCCGCCGCCGGAAGCCTGCGCCAGCTGGACCCTTCCGTTACGGCCAGGCGCAAGCTCTCCCTCTACGTCTACTCCCTGGTTTCGCCTGAGGCCTTTGGGCTTGAGTCCCAGGCCGAGGTCCTGGAGGCTCTGGCCGAAGCGGGGCTGCCGGTGCAAAAGGCCTGGGAGCTGTGCGATTCCGGGGAGGCAGTTAAAAACTTTGTCTCCCTGTGGAACGGGGAGCGGTTCTCCCTTCCCTACGCCACCGACGGAGTGGTTATAAAACTTAATTCCATTGAGGCCTGGGGGGAGCTTGGAGCCACGTCCCACGCCCCCAGGTGGGCCGCCGCCTTTAAGTACCCCCCCGAGGAGAAGATCACCAGGCTTGAGGACATCATCATCTCCGTGGGAAGGACGGGCGCCCTCACCCCCGTGGCCGTGCTGGAGGCGGTGACCCTTTCCGGTACCGTGGTGCGGAGGGCGGGCCTCCATAACGAGGACGAGGTAAGGCGAAAGGGCCTTCTCATAGGCGACATGGTGAGGGTGCGGAAGGCGGGGGAGATAATCCCCGAGGTGCTCGGCCCCGTTGTGGAAATGCGGACCGGCGATGAAAAAGAGTTTGTCATGCCCTCGGTCTGCCCCTCCTGCGGCTCCCCGGCGGCCCGCCTTGAGGGGGAGGCAGCCCTGCGGTGCCTTAACAGGGCTTCATGCCCGGCCCAGCTGAAGGAGGGCCTGCTCCACTTCGCCTCCAGGGGCGGCATGGATATCCGGGGCCTTGGTGAAAAACTCGTGGAGCAGCTGCTGGACGAGGGGCTGGTTAAAAAAGTATCAGACCTCTACCGCCTGACTGCGGAAGGGGTGGCGGGGCTTGAGCGCATGGGCAAAAAGTCGGCGGAGAACCTCCTTGCCGCCCTGGAGGGCTCGAAAAAGCAGCCCTTCTCCCGACTGCTGTCGGCCCTCGGCATCCGCTTTGTGGGCTCGCGGGGAGCGGAGCTCCTGGCCGGCGCCTTCAGGGACGTGCAGTCCCTGGCCGCCGCCCCCGAAGAGGCGTTGGCGGGGGTGGACGGGGTGGGGCCCGTGATCGCCGCCTCGGTGCGGTCTTTCTTCGACCGTAGCGAGAACGTAGAACTCCTGGAGGAGCTGGGCAAACTCGGCCTTGAGGGGGCCCTTCCTGCCGGGGAGGAGGAGCCATCAGAGGGCGCAAAATTCCTGGAGGGGATGAGGATAGTCTTCACCGGCGAGCTTGAGTCCATGACCAGGGCAGAGGCCGAGGAGACGGCCAAGGCCGCCGGGGCGACTTGCCCGTCGTCGGTGAGCGGCAAGACCTCCCTGGTGGTGGCGGGACGGGATGCGGGGAGCAAGCTGGCAAAAGCGGTCTCTCTGGGAGTGAGGGTTGTGGGCGAGGAGGAGTTTATGGAAATGTTCCGGCAGGGGAGGACAGATAAATGACAATTACCGAACAGGAGATCCGCGCCTTGGCGGAGACGGCCAAAGTGGGGCTGACTGACGGCGAGGTTACGGCCATGACCGCCTACTTCAACGATGCGGTACCTTTCTGCGGGGCTATGGCCAGGGCCGCCCGGGAGGGAAGGCTTGACCTTGACGGAGTCCCCCCCTACGCCCCGGCGGTGGAGGAGCCTCCTGCACCGGGGGAGGACAGGGCGGTACCGTCTCCGCTGAGGGACGAACTTTTGGCCGCCGCCCCAGAGGCGAGAGACGGCTTTTTCGTCGTTCCCAGGATCCTGGAGGAGGAATAAAATGCAGCTTTACGAACTTTCCGCTACGGAGATGGCCCGGGGCGTAAGGGCGGGGGAGTTTTCCGCCTCCGAGGTCCTTGAGTCCTGCCTTGGCAGGATTGAGGAGGGGGAGGGCGCCCTGGCCGCCATGATTACCGTGACGGCCGGCAAGGCCCGGGAGGAGGCCGCCCTGGTGGACGGCATGGTCGCAAGGGGCGAGGACCCGGGGCCTCTTGCGGGCGTTCCTATAATTTTGAAGGACAACATCTGCATGAGGGGGGCGCCTGTGACCTGCGCAAGCAAAATGCTGGAAAACTGGGTCCCCCCCTACGACGCCGCCGTGGTTGAGATGGCGGCTGCAAGCGGGGCCCTCTTCCCCGGAAAGGCCAACATGGACGAGTTCGCCATGGGCAACTCGGGGGAGTTTTCAGTCTTCACCCACCCCTCCAACCCGTGGGATACGGACCGGGCGCCGGGAGGCAGCTCCGGCGGGTGCGCTGCCGCAGTAGCCGCAGGGTATGCCCCCCTCGCCCTGGGGACGGATACAGGCGGCTCTGTAAGGCAGCCCGCCTCCTTCTGCGGAATTTACGGCCTTAAGCCCACCTGGGGCCTGGCGAGCCGCAGGGGGGTAGTACCCCTGGCCCCCACCATGGACCAGGTCGGCCCCTTCGCCAGAACGGCCGAAGACCTTGCCCTGATTCTTTCGATAATTTCAGCCCCCGACGGAGGCGACGGGACCTGCCGTCCGGGCCAAAGGCCCGACTACGGGGCCGCTGTCGCAACTCCTTCCCTTAAAGGAAAAAGGGTGGCTGCAATCAGGGACCTGGAAGGACTGTCATCACTGCTGGACGACGCCGTTCTTGAGGGGTTGTCAAAATTCCTGGACCTCTGCCGGGGCGGCGGGGCTGAAATAGTGGACGTCTCCCTCCCCGTGACGGTGGAGTTCGGCCCTCCCTGCTACCACGTCCTCTCCCGGGCGGAGGCGGCGTCAAGCCTGGCCCGGTACGACGGGGTCCGGTACGGCCTGTCAAAGCGGGGGGAGTCTTTATCGGAGCTCTACACCCTCACCAGGGGGGAGGGCTTCGGGCCCGAGTCCAAACGGAGGGTCCTCATGGGAACCTGGGTCATGAGCGGCGCAAACTTTGACGAATACTACACGGCCGCCGCAAAGACCAGGACGTTAATTGCCCGTGAGTTTGACGAGGCCTTTAAGGGGTGCGACATAATAGCCCTGCCCACTGCGCCCGGCCCCGCCTTTATCAAGGGGACCCAGGGCGGGGAGAGGATGAGGATGGCCAACCTGCTGACCCTGCCGCCGAACCTGGCGGGCCTGCCCGCCCTCTCCATGAACATGGGCTTTACCGGCGGCGACAAACCCCTGCCCGTGGGAGTACAGCTAATCGCCTCCCGATGGGGCGAGGCAGAGCTGCTTAACGCCGCTGCGGCGGTTGAAAAGTCTGTCGGAGGGGCAACCGTAGCGTCTCTTCCGGCGAGGGGGAAGGAAGGCGAGGCCCGATGACAGTCCGGTATGTTCCCGTTATAGGCCTTGAAATCCACGTCCAGCTTGCCACCGAGAGCAAGCTGTTCTGCAGATGCTCCGCCGACTACTTCGGCAAGGCCCCTAACGCCCACATCTGCCCGGGGTGCATGGGCCTCCCCGGCGCCATGCCCATCCTCAACGGCAGGGCCGCGGAGCTGGCGGTCAGGGCCGGGATCGCCCTCTCGTGCAAAATCAGGGACCGCCTGTACTTTGACCGGAAGCACTACTTTTACGCGGACCTCTCCAAGGCCTACCAGATCAGCCAGGACGGCCGCCCCGTCGCCGAGGGGGGCCTATTGAAAATAAGGTCCGACGACGGAACCCTTAAACCGGTGCGGATAACCAGGCTTCACCTGGAGGAGGACGCGGGTAAGCTGGTCCACTCCGCCGCCGACGGCCGCCTGGAGGGCGCGGAAAACTCCTATGCCGACTACAACAGGGGAGGGATGGCCCTGGCTGAGATTGTCTCCGAGCCGGACCTTTCCTCGCCGGGGGAGGCCCGTGAGTACGCCGCCAGAATCCGGCAGCTGGTCCGCTACCTGGCCGTTTCCGACGGTGATATGGAGAAAGGCTCCCTTAGGGTTGACGCAAACGTGTCGGTAAAACAGGTGGACGCAGACACAGGCGAAGTTCTGGCCTGGAGCGCGCGGGCCGAGGTTAAAAATATGAACTCCCTGCGGGCGCTGGAGCGGGCCCTGGAGTACGAGATCCGGCGGCACAGGGAGGCCCTGGCCTCGGGCGAAAGGCTTGAAAGGGAGACCCGCCACTGGAATGAAGCAGAGGGAGTCACGTAGCTACCCGGAGCAAGGAGTCCGCCAGGGACTACCGGTACTTCCCCGAGCCCGATATTCCCCCCGCGCAGGTTACGGAGGATATGTTAAACCGGGCACGGGAGGCCATGCCGGAGCTTCCCTGGGATAAGGAAAAACGGTACGAAGAGGAGTGGGGACTGACTGCCGCCGACGCCGTTCTTCTGGCAGAGAGCCTGCCCTAGGCCCTCTACTTCGAGGAGTGCGTGGAGCGGGGCGCGGCTCCGGTAAGGGCGGCAAACTGGGTCCGCACAGAGGTCTTCCGGGTGATGAACGAGCTGGGCATAGCCATCGGGGACTTCCCCGTGAAGCCCGCCTCCCTGGCAGAACTGGTTAATCTGGTAGAGGCCGGGAAACTTTCCACTACAGTGGCAAGGGAGGTCTTCAGCCTGATGGCCGGCGGCCGGTCCCTGACGGAAGCCCTGGAGGAGGCGGGCGCGTCTCCGGGAGGACTTTCGGAGGGAGCGGTGGAGGCCATGGTGAGCAAAATCCTGGCTGAAAACGAAGACGCAGCGGAGGCCATCCGCTCGGGGAAGGACCCCAAGGGCAAGAAGTTAAAGTTCCTGACGGGACTGGTGATGAAGGAGGCCAGGGGCCAGGCGGACGCCGCCGCTGTTGCGGACCTGGTAAACCGATTAACGGGGGCGCCATGAGGCCCGATTTATTGACTAACGAAGCGGTTATGCGTAAGATATTGAGGTTGCCCCAGGTGGACGGACATTCCCTGTCCGGGGCAGATACAAGACTCCGGAGGAGGTAGTTTTATGGGAAATCGTCAGCCTGAAAATACCCGCAACTTTGCCATCGCCGCCCACGGGGGGGCGGGAAAGACCGCCCTTGTGGAGGCCATGCTCTTCAACAACGGCGTAACCACCAGAATGGGCAGGATCGAGGACGGCAACACCGTCAGCGACTTTGCCCCCGAGGAGCAGAAGCGCCAGATCTCCATCAACACCTCTGTTATTGCCATGGAGAGGAACGGAAAGCAGTTCTTCATTCTTGACACGCCCGGCTTTGCCGACTTCGTGGGCGAAATGCGCTCCGCAGTCAGGGTGGCCGACGCCCTTCTTGTGGCCGTCAGCGGCGTGAGCGGGATTGAAGTCCAGACGGACAAGGCCTGGGAGACCGGGAGCGAGTTCGATCTGCCCACTGCCTTCTACATCTCCAGGCTGGACCGGGAGAACGCCGATTTCGCCAGGGTCCTTGCCGATATCAGGGCGGACTACAGCGACAAGGCGGCGGCGATCTTTCTGCCCATAGGCGCCGAAGCCTCGTTCAGGGGCGTGGTGGACCTTCTTAAAAACAGGGCCTACGTCTACCAGACCGATGGCAGCGGCAAATTTACCGAGGAAGACGTCCCCGCAGACATGGCCGACGAGGCCGCCGCCGCCAGGGAGGCCCTGGTAGAGGTTATAGTGGAGGCCGACGACGACCTCATGATGCGCTACCTTGACGGGGAGACCATCTCCGAGGAAGAGCTCCTGCCGGCCCTCAGGAAGGCCGTCCGGATCAGGGCCCTGCTGCCCGTCCTCCCGGGCTCGGCCACGGTCAACGTGGGGGTGCACCAGATAATGGACTTCATCGCAGACTTCTTCCCCTCCCCCCTGGAGTCCAGGAGCCGCGCCGCCATGAAGGGCGAGGAGGCAGTGGAAGTCGCCCCCGACCCTGCCGGACAGTTCTCCGCCATCTGCTTCAAGGTGATGGTGGACCCCTACGTGGGCAAACTCTCCTTCCTCCGGGTGAACTCCGGTACCCTCAGTTCCGACAGCGCCATTTACAACGTCAACAAGGACGAAGACGAGCGGATAAGCTCCTTCAAGTTCATGACCGGTAAAGAAGGCAAGGACGTTAAAGAGATCACCGTCGGCGATATTGTGGCCATCCCCAAGCTCCACAGCGTCCAGGTGGGGGACACCCTCTCCGTGAAGGGCGCAACGGCTGTCTTTCCTCCTATCGACTTCCCCAAGCCCGTCTACAGCGTGGCGGTCATCGCCAAGAGCAGGGCCGACGAGGACAAACTGGGCAACGCCATTAACAGAACTCTGGAGGAGGACCCCAGCCTCACCTTCGAGAAAAATGCGGAGACGAACGACAGCGTCCTCTCCGGCATGGGGGATATGCACATTGAAATAGTCCTCTCAAAGATCAAGGAGAGGTACGGCGTGGACCTTGATACCAAGACCCCCCAGGTTCCATACAGGGAGACTATTAAAAAGGTGGCGGAGGCCCAGGGAAGGCACAAGAAGCAGACCGGCGGCCACGGCCAGTTCGGCGACGTTCACATCCGTTATACCCCCCTGGAGAGGGGCGAGGGCTTCGTCTTCGAGGACAATATCGTTGGCGGCGCCATCCCCAAGGGGTATATCCCCGCAGTGGAGAAGGGCCTTAGGGAGAATATGGTCAAGGGGCCCCTGGCGGGCTTCCCAGTGACGGACTACAAGGCCACCCTGTTCTTCGGCTCCTACCACGACGTGGACAGCTCGGAAATGTCCTTCAAGCTGGCGGCAAGGCTCTCCTTCAGGAAGGGCATCATGGAAGCCAATCCCGTGCTTCTTGAGCCCATCATGGAGGTGGAGGTCACCGTCCCCGAGGAGTACCTGGGCGACGTTATGGGGGACTTCAACAGCCGCAGGGGAAGGATCCTGGGCACGGACAGCAAGGGACACCAGCAGGTGGTACGGGCCCAGTGCCCCCTTGCGGAGATGTTCCGCTACGCCATAATTCTGCGGTCCATGACCTCCGGGCGGGGGACCTTTACCATGCAGTTCGCCCACTACGAGGAGGTCCCGGGCGAGATAGCCAAGAAGGTTATCGCCGCCCACAAGGAGGAAGAGGAAGAGGATTAAAATCCTCCCTGCAGTAATAAAATCAGCCGGCCCCGCAGATTGCTGCGGGGCCTCTTACTATCACGGAGGGGGACCATGAGGAAGAGGGTTATTGTAGTCGGCTCCGGAGGGGCCGGGTTGACTGCCGCCGTTTCTGCGGCGAAATCCGGGGCGGATGTTCTGCTCCTGTCAAAGACCTCCTGCGCCGCAGGAAGCTGCACTGCCTACTCCGGGGGGATGTTCTCCCTGGCGGCGGGCACGGTCACTCCGGAGGACCATTTTAAGAGGGTTGCCGAAGTGGGCCGGGGGGCGGGGGACCCAAAGCTGGTACGGGTTTTGGCGGAGAATAGCGAGGCCTCACTAAGGACTCTGTCTGAGTGGGGCGTAACCATAAGGGTAAAGGACGGAAGGGCCGACGTCCGGCCCTCGGCGCCGTCAGAGATCATGGGCGGCGGCGGAATGACCGGGGAGTTGTGCTCCATAGCCAGGTCGGAGGGCGTGAAAATTTTTGAAAACTGTGTCGCCACCAGGATTTTATCCGGGGATGGCAGGGCCCGGGGCCTTGAGTGGACCGACTGGAAGACGGGCCGCTCCTGGCGTGCCTCCGCGTCGGCTGTCGTTCTTGCAACGGGCGGCGGAGGAGCGATCTACTCCCGCACCGACAACCCCCGCAGGATGACCGGCGACGGCTACGCCATGGCCCTGGAGGCGGGGCTTCCCCTAAAGGATATGGAGTACGTCCAGTTCTACCCCCTGGGCTGGAAGGACCCTGCCTTCCCCGTGTGGATGGTTGGCCTTACGGCAATTGACTATATCCCCTTAACAGATGACAGGGGGCGGGAGTTTCTGAAAGAGGCCATTCTCTCCTGGGGGCTGTCCTCGGGGCGGGACGCAAACTACTTTGCCAGGGACAGGTGCGCTTCTTTTCTGGCCCGACACGAAAAAGAGGGGGGGAAGGCTCTTCTGCACCTGGAAAAACTTACGGATGATATGTTGAAGCTGCCGGACATCAGAGTGTCCCTTATGGTGGATCTGCCCCCGGAGCGGCGGGCAGGGCCTGCGGAGGTCTCTCCCATTCAGCACTATTTTACGGGGGGCGTACCCATGGATGGCCTTGGACGGACCGGCCTCCCCGGCCTTTACGCCT
>JAAYQT010000331.1 GCA_012519165.1 Synergistaceae bacterium | reverse complement strand
GCGGGCCAGAGGCTCGTGCCGCCGTAAAGCTCGCTCTCCGGTATGTCCACCTCTTCCTCGTAAACGTCGTAAGGGATGCGCACGTGGACCGCGCCGGGCCGGTCGGCCAGGGCGGTGCGGAAGGCCCTGCGCACAAGGTGGGGAATGTCGGCGGCCCTGGTAACCAGGATACTCTCCTTGGTTATGGCCTCGTAGAGCCTGTTCTGGTCAAAGCCGGAGAGGGTATTTCGGGTGTCGTTGTTAAAGGGCACGTCCGACGTAAAGCACACAGTGGGTACTGACCCCTTGTAGGACTCAAGCACCCCGGGGGCCGGATGGGCGCCTCCGGGGCTGGGGGCCTCGCTGACCCCTACCCGGCCCGCCGCCTTGGCATAGGCCTCCGCCATAAACGCGGCAGCGCGCTCGTCGTGAGTCAGAACGTGCCGCACATCGGGAAATTTTTCCCACTCCCGGTAGAGAGCCAAGGTGGTCTCCCCCGGCAGACCGAATACATCCTTTACTCCGTGAAGCTTAAGCATCTCCAGAAAGAGCCTGGCGCCGTTAGTCTTCATACTCAGCCTCCTTTAGCGCTTTTAAAAAGCAACTCATCAGTGATGAGCCATCATCATATCACAAAAACAACTTCCGGTGTCAATGGGGCAAAACTACCGGTTAATTCCCCTCCCCGGCAAGCTTTTTCGCATTGGTTATAACATCTTCAAGGTGAGAGCCCATGGCTGCGGCGGCCGCTTCCGGATCCCTTGCCTTCATGGCCCGGACTATCTTTTCGTGGGAGACGTTTACCGGCGTGTCGTAGAGTTTGAAGGTCCCCACAAAAAAATCCTGCCAGTTGGAGGTAATGCCTATAAGGTCGTACACGGTCTCAAGCAGGGGAATGCCCGACGCCCTTAGAATGCTCCTGTGAAAGCTTGCGGAGAGCTCCGTGTAGTCCTCGTTTTTTTTCATGCCCTCGTACTGGGCTGCCACCACCCCTTCAATCTCCTCAAGCTCTTTATCCGTAGCGTTAAGGGTGGCCCGGTAGACTGCCTCCCTCTCAAGGGCCTTCCTGACCACCAGCCTGTGGAGGAGGTTTGTCCTTCCCAGCTTCCCGGGGTGATTTATTATATCCGCCAGAAAGCCCCTGAGCTCCCTCTCCTCCTCGGCCTTGGCCAGGCGGCTTCTTCCCGCGTCCGTGATCCTGTGGCCCTGTTTCCCCGCCTTTTCCAGAAGGCCGCTGTGCCTCATGGCCCGCAGCGCCCGGCCTACTCCGGCCTCGCTTGTATTGACGGACTGTTCCTTCAATTTGACGAGCAGGCTGCCCGCCCCCCTGGCGCAATCCTCTAGGTTCAGAATGTGAAGTATCCAGTACTCAAGGGTTTTATTAGCGATGGACAAGGCAATCGGCTCCGTTCATTTAGGGATATGCGCTAAAAGAGGCGGAAGGCCCCTCTACCGGCAGGAGTTGAAATCCGTATTCCTGAAGTGAAGCAGCCTGTCGGCCATTTCGCCGCCGAACTCGGCCCTGAAGTCCTCAAGGACCGCTCCGTTTACGGCGGCGCCCTCCGCGCCGAAGACGGCGGTTGTTATGTCGCTGTAGCACTTGTAGGAGTGGCCGCAGTGGTAGTCGAAGGGCCGCACGTACTCGCGCTTCTTTTCGAAACTTGCCCCGTCGGGGAAGTTGGCGCCCTTAAGCACGTGGATGCAGCAGTCCTCTGTCTGCAGGGTTTTGTGTACTTCGAAGACCAGGTCGGGGTTAAAGCCCCGGCAGATGGCTATGTCCAGGTGGCGGCAGTATTCCGCCCCCGCCTCCGTCATGCCCGAGTCCCGGAACTGGGCGTGCCAGGCGCACCGGGTAATCTTCATGGTCATATCGGGGCTTAAAGCCTCTACTTCCGTTACGTTGGAAGAACCTTCCTTAACGGCTTCGTCCGAATTCAGCCATTCGCTGTACTGAAGGTAAGCCTCGAAATCCAGCTCCCTGCCGTCCCGAATCGCCCGCTGGGCCATTCTTCGGCCCCGCTGCTCCCCGTAGTACCTGGTACCGTGGATGAAGGCCTGCCGCCCCCGTTCGCCGAACGCCTCGGTAAGGCGCCTGTAAAAGCTTGCGGGGATAAACGCGTGGCTCCTCTCGGTGAATTTCATGGTCTGCCTCCTCCCGGGGCCGGCCTCTGCGACGGGCAGAAGCGGCCTCGAATTTATCTGTCCTTTAAGTGAATTATACAACACAGCCGGGATAAATTTTAACCCCCTGTTATTTGCGCCCCCGCCGTGGTAATGTTTGCAAAGGCTCTGTCTTTCGGGACTGTGGAGGTGAACGGCATGGATATACGCATAAAAAGAGTTTATGACGAGGCTTCGGAAGACGACGGCGTCAGAATTTTTGTGGACCGGCTCTGGCCCAGGGGCATAAGTAAGGAGAAGCTGAAGGCGGATCTGTGGCTTAAGGGCGTAACCCCCAGCACGGACCTTAGAAAGTGGTTTCACGAGGACAAGGACAGGTTTCCCGAGTTCAAAAAAAATTACCTGGCGGAGCTGGCCATGGCGGGGGAGGACATGGAGGCCCTTGAGGAAAGGGCCAGGGAAGGGCGGGTTACCCTGCTCACTGCGGCGAAGGACCCGGAGCGGAACCACGTGGTCATATTAAAGGACTATCTTGAAAAGGGAAAAGCCGCGCCCGGGAAAAAGGCGCCCGTTAAAAAGAGCCCCGCTGAAAAATAACGGGGACCAAGATAGTACCTGGACCGTGTTGACATAGCCCGTTGCTGATATAAGATAGTAACGGCTCATCAATGATGATCAATTTTCTCCGGCGAATGAACGCCGGCGATTTGCCGCCGCAGGGCCCCCTGCGGCGTTATTTCAGTTTCTGGCCGCGCTCCGGGGCCGCTTTATTTTTTCTGACGAGGTGGTACGGGTGATTAAAACAAACAGCGTAGTGGTAGTGGGAATGGGCTTCATCGGCGGCTTTCTGCTCCCCGGGTACAAGATGCTCCTGGGGGACAGGGTTGCGACCGATGTTTCCGTCATCAAGGCAACGGACAGGGACCTGGAAAAACTTCGGGCCGAGTACCCCTTCCGGATAACGGTGGGGAACACCCTAAAGGTTCTCCGGGAGAAAAAGCCGGACATTGTCGTCATGTGCCCTCCCCCCGCCGAGATCCCCGTCATAATAAAGGACACCCTGGTTCCGTATTTTAACGAGGCCCGGGCTGCCGGAACCCCTTTGCCAGACATCTACACCTTCGGCCCCGTACCCGACCCCCAGTATTACTACGACTGCCTGGGCCCCGACATCCACTGCGTCAAATACCTGCCCAGCATGATGGAGACCGTGGGAGGAGTCCATCTTCAAAAATACGGGGGGAGCTTCCT
>JAAYQT010000330.1 GCA_012519165.1 Synergistaceae bacterium | reverse complement strand
GTCATCGTCATATCGGAGATGTCCCTGGCCCTTATGAGGGAGCGGCTGGAGATCCCCCCCGCGCAGGCCATCGAGATTGTCAACAGGAAGCGGACAACCAAATCGCCGTCGGAATACCTTCCCTTCCAGGCGGACGGCGAATTCGGCGTGCCCGAGTTTGCGGAGCTGGGCACGGGCTACCGGGTGATTCACTCTATAAACCCCCATGACGAACGGGGCGACATCGAGTGGGACCCCAAGGCCTTCGAGCGGCTCTACAGGCGGATAACGGGCAAGGTCAGGGAGAACCGCAAAAAAATCTCCACGGTGCAGAAGTTCCACCTTGACGACGCCAACATAGCTCTGGTAGCTTACGGCAGCGAAGCGCGCCCCGCCCTTGATGCGGCCCTCATGGCCCGGGAGAAGGGCATGAAGGTAGGCGTGCTGAAGCTTGACGTTCCCTGGCCCTTCCCCGAGGAGGAAATTTCCGACCTGGCGGCGGCCATGGGCGCCATAGTCACAGTGGAGATGAACCTCGGCAAGTACGCCGCCGAAATTGAGCGGGCAGCCTGCGGCAGGTGCCGCACTGCCAGGGCAACCAAGAACCTCGGCGAGCCCGATACTCCGGAAGAAATTCTCGCCGTCATAGAGGAGGTGCGGGCATGAGCGCCCCCGAACTGCACGTGGGGGGAAACCCCCTTCTTAAGTACATGAGGCAGGAGAAGCTGCCTCACTTCTTCTGCCCCGGCTGCGGCTGCGGCCAGGTAATCACCGCCTTCCTGAAGGCGGCTGAATCCCTGAACCTTGATCCCGGAACCATGGTGGGCATCGGCGGGGTAGGCTGCACCGCCAGGATTCCCGTTTACATCGACATGGACTGCCTTCACGGGGTCCACGGCAGAACCCTGGCCTGGGCCACCGGCATCAAGCTCCACAAGCCCGATACCAAGGTAGTTGTCTTCGCCGGCGACGGCGACGCCCTCTCCATCGGGGGAAACCACTTCATCCACGCCGCCCGTCGCAACCTGGACGTAACCTTCATAGTGGTGAATAACTTTAACTTTGCCATGACGGGCGGCCAGGTGGCTCCCATGACCCCGGACGGGTCTGTAACCATGACCACCCCCTACGGAAGCAGCGAGCCTCCCTTCGACATGTGCGCCCTCGCGGCGACTGCGGGAGCCACATACGTGGCCAGGACCCTTACCTCCAACCCTGCCCAGATGACTTCGTTCCTGAAGAACGCCCTGGACCATAAGGGCTTCTCCGTGGTGGAGATACTCTCCCAGTGCCCCACCCACTTTGGCAGGTACGCCCTTGGAACGGGCAGCCCCAAGGCCCTGGTGGACTGGATTAAAGAGCGTTCCATCCCCGCCGCCGCAGCGGAAAAGAAGCCCGAAGAGGCGGTCGGCAAGTACCTTCTGGGTGAGTTTGTAAACATTGAAAGACCGGTATTCAGGGGAAGCACGGTCTACCCGGCCGCCGGTGAGGAGGGGAAGAAATGAGCGGGGAGAGGACAAGCATTCGTTTTTGCGGCCTTGGAGGGCAGGGGATAATTCTTTCCTCCGTCATCCTGGGCGAGGCTGCCGTAACCAGGGAAGGCATCTATGCCGCCCAGTCCCAGTCCTACGGCTCGGAGGCCAGGGGAGGGCAGTGCCAGTCTGAAGTGGTGCTGTCTAAAAGCCCCATCGGCGCCCCTACAAGCCCGGAGAACGACATCCTGGTAGCCATGGCCCAGAGCGCCTTCGACAGCCACAAACACCAGCTAAAAAAGGGCGGGACCCTCTTCGTGGACAGCGGCCTGGTCACGGACCTGGACGGCCTCGACCCGTCCGTAACCGTTTGGAAGGTCCCCGCCACCGAGAAGGCTGTTGAACTAGGCAGCAGGATGGCGGGCAACATGGTCATGCTCGGCTTTATCCGCGAGAAGACCGGCCTCCTGTCAGACGAGAACCTCCTTGCCACTATCCGGGAGTCGGTCAGGGAAAGGTTTGTGGAAATGAACACCGCCGCCTTCCGCGAAGGGGCAAGAATGGCCCGGGAGGCCTGATCATGAAGCTGTACGAATTTCAGGGTAAAGCCCTCTTCAAAGAGGCCGGGATCCCCGTCCCGAGGGGCGTCATAGTCACGTCTTCGGACAGCTCCGGCCTTTTCGCCCCTTCTGTGGTGAAGGCCCAGGTCCTCTCGGGGGGCCGGGGAAAAGCCGGGGGCGTGGCCCTGGTATCCACCATTGAGGAGGCGCGCGAGGCGGCAGACTCCATTTTGGCCATGGAGCTGAAGGGCGAGCCGGTAAAGGCCCTTCTCGTGGAGGAGAAGGCGGACATAATCAGGGAGTTCTACCTTGCCGTCACCTTCGACGGCGAGGCGGGGACGCCGCTGTTCATGGCAAGCGCCGAGGGCGGCATGGACATTGAGGCGGTGGCCGAAAAGACGCCGGAAAAAATCCTGAAGCTTCCCGCAGACCCCCTCTGGGGCGTTACCGACTACAAAATCCGCGCCTTGGCCGACTTTCTGGGCATAGAGGATAAAAGAGCCTTCGCAGACCTTGTCCGCAAGGTATGGAAGCTCTTCAGGGAGAAGGACGCCGTTTTGGTGGAGATCAACCCCCTCGTCCTGACCGGCTCCGGGCTTGTTGCCCTGGACTCCAAGATAGAGATTGACGACAACGCCAGGCCCAGGCTGAAGGCCCTTTTTGATGAAAAACTGGCCGAACAGGCGGCAATAACGGGAGCTGTGCCGGAAGAGGACTCGGGCACCATCACCTACGTTCCCCTGGAAGGGGACGTGGGCCTCATCTCCGACGGCGCAGGCACGGGCATGCTATCCCTGGACCTCATCCGGGATATGGGCGGCGAGGCGGCGGATTTCTGCGAGATGGGGGGTCTTACCAGCCCCGAAGTGATGTACGCCGCCATGGACCGGGTCTTCTCCGACAAGCCCCGTATTAAAAGCCTGCTGGTGGTGCTCATCGGCGGCTTCAACAGGATGGATGAAATGG
This sequence comes from Synergistaceae bacterium, assembly GCA_012519165.1. Taxonomy (GTDB): domain Bacteria; phylum Synergistota; class Synergistia; order Synergistales; family Aminobacteriaceae; genus Aminivibrio. The sequence continues at coordinate 9,255 of JAAYQT010000330.1, read as the reverse complement.
CCGAGGGGATAACGTCCTACGTCCGGGATCATAAAGTTTCCATCCCCCTGGTGGTGCGCCTCTGCGGCACCATGGAGGAAGAGGGCAAGGTCATTATGAAAGAGGCCGGCCTGCCGGTCTACGACGATCTTTTAACCGCCGTAGCCGACGCCGTGCGCCACTCCGGGGAGGGCAGGTAAAATGGCAATTTTAGCCGACCGGAACACAAGAGTCCTGGTCCAGGGCATCACCGGAAAGTCGGGAATTCTCCAGACCAGGTCCCTTATTGATTACGGAACGATTGTTACCGCAGGGGTAACCCCCGGAAAGGCCGGTACGACAGTGGAGGGGGTTCCCGTGTTCAACTCCGCCGCAGAGGCTCTGGAGCGCGTTGAGGCAAATGCGGCCATAAGCTTCGTGCCGCCCCTCTTTGCAAAGGACGCCGCCATGGAGGCCATGGAGGCGGGGATTAAGCTCATAGTCCTCACCATGGAGGGCATACCCAACCACGACGTGCTGGACATCCTGGCCTACGCCTCCGGCAGGGGAGTGCGGGTTCTCGGCCCCGGAACGGCGGGGATAATCTCCCCGGGCAAGTGCAAGCTGGGCGCCCATCCGGCGCGGATGTACAGGGAAGGTAAGGTTGGCGTTGTCTCAAAAAGCGGAGCCCTCTCCTACGAGGTAAGCAAGACCCTCACCGACGCCGGGATAGGCCAGTCCACGGTGGTAGCCCTGGGGGGAGGTCCCATCTGGGGGACCACCCAGCTTGACGTAATAAAGCTTTTCAACGAAGACCCGGAGACGGAGGCCATTGTCCTCCTGGGCGAGATAGGCGGCGGAACCGAGACGGCGGCGGCGGAGTATATTGCCGGACACGTAACTAAACCCGTCGTCTCCCTTATTGTGGGCCGGGCCGCCCCGGAGGGAAGGTCCCTTGGCCATGCAGGCGCCATAATCAGGGGCAGGGCCGGGACTGCAGAATCCAAGATGAAGGCCCTGGAGGAGGCGGGCGCCCTGGTGGCGACCACCCCCGCCCGGGTCGTGGAACTAATCCGGAAGCTGGGGTGAAAATAATGGCTGTTCATGTAAACAAGACCCTCTGCAAGGGCTGCGGCCTCTGCATGACGGTATGCCCTAAGAATGTCTACGAGATAACCTCCGAGACCAACAGGAAGGGGTTCAACGTGGTGGCGGCGGTGCGGGAGTCGGACTGCATCAAGTGCAGGCGGTGCGAAGTAACCTGCCCCGACATGGCTCTTTGGATTGAGGATTAAGACAGGGGGGCGGGACAATCCGCCCCGTTACACTACAGAACAGGGCGCCCCGGGCGCAGGGAGGCAGATGAGAGGAAATGACAAGGATAGTAGGCCTTAACGACATCAAACAGGCTGCGGCGCGGATTTCGGGAAAGGTGCGGCACACTCCGCTGCTGCGGGGTGACAAGCTCGATAATTTGTGGGGCGCGGAGGTCTATTTCAAGCCGGAGAACCTCCAGGTAACGGGGTCCTTCAAAATCAGAGGGGCGACTAACAAAATCCTATCCCTGAGCGATGAAGAGCGGGCCAGGGGCGTTATAGCCTCCTCGTCGGGGAACCACGCCCAGGGCGTGGCCTATGCGGCAAAGACGCTGGGGATAAAGGCCACCCTCGTACTTCCGGAAAACGCCCCCAGGTCCAAGGTGGAGGGCTGCAAGAACCTGGGCGCCGAGGTGATCCTCCACGGCTTCGACTCCATCCAGCGGTACAACAAGCTATACGAAATCCAGGCTGAGAAGGGCTACACCCTGGTCCACTCCTACAACGACCCAGACCTGATCGCCGGGCAGGGGACGTCGGGCCTTGAAATTATGGAGGACCTCCCCGACGTGGATACCGTGGTGGTTCCCCTGGGCGGGGGCGGCCTCCTGGCCGGCGTTGCGGCGGCCGTTAAAGAAACCCGGCCCACCGTTCGGGTAGTGGGCGTGGAGCCTGCCAACATTCAGCGCTACGCCGAAAGCCGCAAGGCGGGAAAGCCCGTGAAAGTGGAGATGGGGCCCACCCTTGCAGACGGCCTTATGATCACCGTTACGGGGGAGAACAACTACCCCCTCATCGACAAGTACGTGGACGAGATAGTTCCCGCAAACGACGACTTCATCCGCAAAGCCCTGATGGAGATTGTCTTCAAGGCCAAATTGCTGGTGGAGCCCTCGGCGGCGGTAGGCGTTGCGGCCGCCCTTGAAGAGAATTTCAAGGTGAAGCCGGGGGAGAAGATATGCTTCTTCCTGTCGGGGGGCAACATCGACCCGGAGAAACTGGCGGACTTCATAGCCCGCGAAACGGCGTAGAATAAGGGGCCGCACGGGAGACCGGCGGCCTTTTTTAAAACCTGGCAAAGGAGGCGGAGGCTTAGTGGAATTTGATCTTGTCATAGCAGGAGGCGAAATTGTCTCCGGTAAAGGCGTCTTCAAAGGGTCTGTAGGTATAAAGGGCGGCCTTGTGGAAGCGGTGGTCGGAGCCGATGTTGAGCTCAGGGGCAAAAAAACGGCGGACGCAAGGGGACTCATGGTACTGCCGGGGCTTATTGACGCCCACTCCCACGCGGGCCACGGCGACCCCGACCGGGAGAACTTCACCGCCTACAGCAGAGCCTGCGCTGCGGGCGGGATAACCACCTTCATCGACATGCCCCTGTCGAACCCCTCCACCCTTACGGTGGAGCGCCTCAGGGAGAAGATCGGAACGTCGGGTGCGGCGAGCCATGTGGACTACGCCCTCTACGGGGGCGCGGTCCCCGGCTACCTGAAGCATATTGCCCCCCTGGTAAAAGAGGGGGCGGGCGCCTTCAAAGCCTTCACCTGCCGCTGCTCAAACTACCCCATGACCGACGACGGGACGCTGCTGGAGGCCATGAGGATCATTGAAAAGACGGGGGGAATCCTGTCGGTCCACGCTGAAAACGACACCCTTATTCAGAACCTTGTGGACAGCCTGATGGCGGCGGGCAAAAACGGCCCCAGGGCCTACCTGGACTCCCACCCCCCCTACTCGGAGCTGGAGGCCGTGCAGAGGGTCTTCTTTATGGCGGCCCTGGCCCCTAATTGCAGGGTGCACATAGCCCACGTCAGCATCCCCGAGGGAATGGAGCTTATGAAAAAACTCAGGGGCGAAGGCGCAGGCAATATTTCAGCGGAGACCTGCCCCCAGTACCTGGGCATGAACGAGGACGACCTGGAAAAAATCGGCGCCTTTGCCAAGTGCGACCCCCCGGTCCGCACTGCGGAGGCGGTGGAGCGGATGTGGGAGCTTGTTCTTAACGGCACGGTGGATATTATCTCAAGCGACCACTCCCCCCACCCCTTTTCAAAAAAGACTGAAGTGGAGCGCGACTTCTGGAAGGTGGCGGAGGGCTGTACGGGAATCCAGACCATGCTTCCGGTAACGCTCACCGAGGGCCGCAAGAGGGGCCTAACCTGGCAGAGGCTTGTTCAGCTGATGGCGGAGCGGCCCGCGGAGCTCTTCGGCCTCTCTCACAGAAAAGGAACCCTCTCTCCCGGCATGGACGGCGACGTAATCTTGCTGGACCCGGAAAAAGAGTGGGTCCTTGAGGAAAAAGACCTCCAGCACCTGGTGAAGCAAAGCCCTTTCACTGGGAGGACCTTCAGGGGGCGGGTGGTTAAGACCTTCGTCCGGGGGGAGCTTGTCTACGACGACAGTGAAGCGGAAAAAATAGTAAACGCGCCCGGCTGGGGGCAGTTCTGCCCCATGGAGGTGCGGCCGTGAAAATAGTTGTCATCAACCCCAACTCGGACCGGGATTTTACCGCCCAGATAGCGGAGTCCGCCCGCAAGGCTGCGTTGCCGGGCACGGAGATAGTCTGCGAAAATGCCCCCGGCGGGCCCGCCTTTATTGAGACCCACAAGGACGGGGCCCTCTGCGCGCCCGGGATGATGGAGCTCGTAGACCGCCATCCCGACGCCGGCTGCTTTGTAATAGCCTGCACCTGCGACCCGAACCTGGACGTGCTGCGGGAGATGACCGACAGCCCCGTGGTAGGGGCGGGGGAGGCATCCATGCTCTTCGCCCTTCCCCTGGGAGCCCTCTTCTCGGTTATACAGATCACGGAAGGTTCGGTTCAGGCAAAGAGGGAGCTGGTCCGGCGCTACGGCCTCCAGGACCGGTGCGCCTCGGTCCGCTCCATCAGAATGGAGGGGGAGGAGCCAAGGGAGGAGAAGCTCCTGGAGGCGGCCCGCATTGCCAGGGACGTGGACGGCGCCGAGGTTATCACCCTGGGCTGCGCGTGTCTGGCGGGGCTGGATGAAAGGCTTCAGAAGGAGCTTGCCATCCCCGTGGTGGACGGCATAGCCGCCGGGGTGCGCCTTGCGGAGGCGCTGGCCCGGAGCGGGGCCTTCACCAGCAGGCGGGGCAAGTACCGGGGCTTTTAGCCCTGTGAATGAGGAGAAACCGCCATGTATGACATTGTAATCAAAGGGGCGCAGATCGCCGACGGAACGGGGGGCGGCCTCTTCAGCGCCGACGTGGCCCTGAAGGACGGCCGTATTGCCAGGATCGGCCCTGAGCCGGGGGAAGCGGCGACGGTTATCGACGGAACCGGGCAGGTTCTGTGCCCCGGCTTCATAGACATGCACACCCACATGGACCTGGAGCTGCTCCGGGATAAAAAGCCCGACGCCAAGATCCGCCAGGGCGTCACCACAGACCTCATTGGCCAGGACGGCCTGGGGGCGGCGCCCGTCTCGCAGGGGAACAGGCAGCTTCTGGCGGACATCCTCTCGGGGCTTAACGGCGTAATCGACGATGAAAAATGGACCTGGGGCTCCTTTGGCGAGTATCTGTCCGCCCTTGAAAAGACGGGGCTGCCCAACAACGTTGCCGCCCTCCTCAGCCAGGGGCCGGTGAGGATTGAGGCCATGGGCATGGACGAGCGGCCGCCTACGGAGCGGGAGCTGGACCTTCAGCGGGCCCTGGTGCGGGAGGCCATGGAGGAGGGGGCCTTCGGCCTATCCTCGGGACTTATCTACCCCCCCTGCCCTTACGCCAACCGCTTTGAGCTTACGGAGCTGAACAGGGAAGTAACGGCCTTTGACGGCATCTTCGTAGTCCACCAGCGGGACGAGGGGTACTACCTGTCCCGGTCCTTCGACGAGGTGTGCGAAATTTCAAGGCGCTCAGGCGCCCGCCTCCACGTCTCCCATCTCCAGGCCTACGGCAGGGTCAACTGGCCCGTCATGGACGAAGTATTGGCCAAGGCGGACGCCTTCCTTGACGAAGGGGTGAAGGTCACCTGGGACAGGTATCCCTACCTTGCGGGGTGCACCACCCTTACTGCGGTACTGCCCACGTGGACCTTCAACGAGGGAACCGACGCCCTCATCCAAAACCTTACGGACCCGGCCTACAGAAAGAAAATTCACGACGACTTCGCCCTCGGGCTTGACGTATGGCACAACCGCCAGATCTCCGTCGGGTGGGACAACATAATTGTTACTGCGGTGAGGCAGGACCGCAACAAGTGGACCGAGGGCCTCTCCTGCCGGGCAATTGCCGACAGGCAGGGCAAAAACCCCGTTGACGCCGTGTGCGACCTGCTTTCGGATGAAAAGCTTGCAGTAACCATGATCAGTTTCTACGGATCTGAAGACGTGCTGCGCAGAGTCCTCTCCCATCCCTGCGCCACCGTTGGAAGCGACGGCATCTACGGCGGCCGCCCCCACCCCAGGCTCTACGGGACTTACCCGAAGTTCCTAAAGGAGTACGTCCGGGAGCGGGGGACCTTCACCCTTGCTGAAGCGGTCAGAAAGATAACGTCCTTCCCGGCTGAAATTCTGGGCCTGACCGACAGGGGCGCAGTAAAGGAGGATTATTGGGCGGACCTGGTCCTCTTCAACCCGCAAACGGTGGGGGACAGGGCGACCTACGACGACCCGGAGCAGTATCCGGAAGGGATCTCCAGGGTCTTCGTCAACGGGGTCGAGGTTGCAGACCCCGATGGAGCTTCGGGAAAACTTCCCGGAAAGGTACTGAGAAAGGGGAAATAAAATATCAAAAGGGCAAAACCGAAGGCCCGAGGTTGACGAAACGGCTGAAACAATTTAGCATTGATGAGGTAATTCATATCATTCACCAGGAGGGATTTTGATGAAAAAGAGCTTCAAGGTGTTTGCGCTTCTCGCATTCGTACTGGTTTTCTCGGCATCGGCGGCATTTGCGGCGGAACAGCTTACCATGGGAACCGGCGGCACGGCCGGAACCTACTATCCCCTGGGCGGCGCCATCTCCCAGATTATCAGCGACAACTCCGAGGGCAAGGTTAACATTACAGCCCAGGCCACCGGAGCTTCGGTGGAGAACATCAACCTTCTCGACCTTGGCGACGTGGACCTCATTCTGGTGCAGAACGACCTGACCCACTACGCCGTCAACGGCGAAGAGGCCTTCAAGGGCAGAAAGATTGACAGTATCAGGGTCATCGCCCGTCTCTACCCCGAGACAATTCACATGGTGGCGTCAAAGGAGAGCGGAATTAAGGACGTCTCCGAGTTCAAGGGCAAGAATATCTCCGTGGGCGCCCCCGGGAGCGGCAACGAAGCCAACGCCCGCCAGATCTTCGACATCTACGGCCTTACTTACGACGACATAACGCCCCACTTTATCTCCTACGCCGAGACCACTGACCACTTCAAGGACAGGCTCGTGGACGCCTTCATCTACACCACCGGCGTTCCCAACCCGTCAATCCAGGACATCAGCACCCTGCAGGACATCGTCTTCGTTCCCATCGCAGGTGAAATGAGGGACAAGCTGATCGCCAAGTACCCCTTCTTCGCTAAGGACACCCTGCCCGCAGACGCTTACCGCGGCATGGAAGGCCCCGTGGAGACGGTGGCGGTTCAGTGCATCCTGGCGGCCAGGGCCGACCTCTCCGAGGACACGGTCTACACCATCACCAAGGCCATGTTCTCCAACCTTGAGGCCATCGGAAACGCCCACGCCAAGGGCAAGAGCATCAAGATCACCGAGGCCCTTTTCGGCATCTCCACGCCCCTGCACCCCGGCGCAGAAAAGTTCTACAAAGAGTACGGGCTTATTAAATAGCCTGAGCCTGATCTATCCGGGGAGGCCTTTAACCGGGCCTCCCTCTTCACTATGAACCGGAGGGGCCTGCCCTGAAAAAAACTCTTTCAATACCCCTTATCTGCCTTTCTGTCCTTGTCCCGATCGTACTCCTTTGCTCCCCTCTTCATTTTCTTACCTTAAGGGCCGAAGGAGGGCGTCTGCTGGACAGATTTTTAATGTCGCCGGGGGAGAGCTTTGCAGTCAGGTACACCCATTCGGTTCAAAAGACTCCGGTTATTGAGGTGTACCGGCTGGATTACCGTCAGGGCCTCGAAGTGAGGGAAACAATTTATCAGGATTTTGGCGCGGGGCTCCCCTTTCTGCTTGAAGGCAGAGCGGTCATGGAGACCGGAGACGGGTGGGTGCGAATCCGCGGCATAAACAGGCCCATGAGAGAGGCAGTCTACAGGGTGGGCCGGTTCGCCGAGTTCCATCTGCTCGCAGGAGGGAAGGAAATTCCCTTTACCCATTATGAAAAACCCGGACGCCCTATCTATTTCACGGGAGAGAGGCGGCCGTATATTCTATCGTTTTTTTGACGATCTCCTTAAGGAGGAAGCTTTATGGCAGACAGCGAATTTAAGCACAACGGAGAGACCATCGACTCCTCAGTTGCAGAGCAGGCGTCCGAGACCATGGACGTCGAAAGCATCCTGGAAAAGTACGACAAAGAGTCCACCACAAGAAGCCTGAGCCCTATGTGGGAGAAAGTGGTAAAGACAATCTGCATTCTCTTCTCCCTGTTCCAGCTCTACACGGCGGCTTTCGGAGTGTTTGAGGCCCAGATTCAGCGGTCCATCCACATGGCCTTTATGCTGGTCCTGGTCTATCTTCTCTATCCCGCCAGGGTAAGCTGGAGAAAAGACGGTATGCAGATTATCGACGTGGGTCTTGCCGTCCTGGGCCTTGCGGTGGGCGCCTACGTAGTGTACGAGTACGTGGACCTTATGATGAGGGCGGGCCTTCCCACCCAGTACGACATCATCTTCGGCGCAATCTGCATCCTGCTTGTGCTTGAGGCGTCAAGAAGGGTGGTCGGACTGCCTATAACGCTGGTGGCCATAGTCTTCCTCGCCTACGCCTACTGGGGCCCCTACTTCCCGGGCATGTTCGGCCACCGGGGCTTCGGCCTTAAACGGATAATAGCCCACATGTACGTCACCACCGAGGGAATCCTGGGCACGCCCCTGGGAGTGGCGTCCACTTTTGTCTACCTCTTCATCCTGTTCGGCGCATTCCTGCACAAAACTGGCCTTGGCAAGTTCTTCATCGACCTGGCCCTGGCGGCCACCGGCCACACCGTGGGAGGCCCCGCCAAGGTGGCGGTGCTCGCCAGCGGACTCTTCGGCACCATCTCGGGAAGCTCCGTAGCAAACGTGGTCACCACGGGAACCTTCACCATCCCTCTAATGAAGAGCATAGGCTACAAGTCAAAATTTGCCGCGGCAGTGGAAGCCGCCGCATCCACAGGAGGGCAGCTCATGCCTCCCATCATGGGCGCCGCCGCCTTCGTCATGTCCCAGTTCATCGGCATTGCATACATCCACATTGCAATCGCGGCCGCGCTGCCCGCCATTCTCTACTACCTGGCAGTGGGCCTTATGGTTCACTACGAGGCCAAGCGGCTGGGCCTGAAGGGAATTCCCAAGGAGAGGCTGCCCGACGTTAAAAAGGTACTGGCTGCGGGCTGGCATCTCCTTCTTCCGCTGTTCGTCATAGTCTACCTTCTTGTCCAGGGATACACCCCCCTCAGGGCGGCCTTCGTCTGCATCATTGTCACCGTGGTGGTGGCCATGATGAGGAAAAACACGCGACTGAATCTTAAGGATATCTTTGAGGCCCTGGAAAACGGCGCCCGGTCCGCAGTGGGCGTCTCGGCGGCCTGCGCCTGCGCGGGAATTATCATTGGCGTGGTCACCCTCTCCGGAGTGGGGCTCAAGATAGCCAACGGCATAGTGGTCCTCTCCGGCGGCAGCTTCTTCATGACCCTCTTCCTGACCATGATTGCCTCCATAATCCTGGGCATGGGGCTTCCCACCACCGCCAAGTACATAGTGCTCGCCTCCATGGCGGCCCCGGCCATAATGAAGTTCGGCGTGCCCATCATGGCGGCCCACCTATTCATCTTCTACTTCGGCATAATCGCCGACCTCACCCCGCC
>JAAYQT010000035.1 GCA_012519165.1 Synergistaceae bacterium | reverse complement strand
TGCCGGCCATCTCGGCGTAGATTTTCCTGGAGGCGGGGACTACAAGCAGCTGGAAGCCGGGGCGCACTCGTCCGTCCCCCATGGCGTCAAGGGCTTCTTTAAAATCCTCAAGCCTCCCGTTAGTGCACGTTCCTATCAGTCCCATCTGCACGGGTACCCCCGCCGCCTCCTTCACAGGAACTGCGTTATCCGCCCTGTGAGGCAGGGATATCATCGGTTCTACGGACGCCAAATCAATCTCTATGGTTTTTTCATACCGGGCGTCGGGGTCGGGAGTAACGCACCGGTCAGAATAATCGCCGTCCAGGTAGTCCATTGTCAGGGAATCCGCCGGCATAATGGCACATTTTGCGCCGGTTTCGGCCATCAGGTTGCATATGGTAAACCGCCCCGTCATTTGCAGACCGGCAACCCCGTCGCCGCCGAACTCAACCGCCTTGTACGCCGCCCCCGAGCCGCCTATTTCCCTAACCGTGTAAAGGGCCAGATCCTTGGGGAAAACGCCCTTTCCGAGACGGCCCCTGAACTCAACCCTGATCGTCCGGGGTACCTTGAACCATAAGGCCCCCGAGATAGCCGCCGAGGCCAAATCGGAGGACCCGACTCCTATTCCCGCTGCGTTCAGGGCGCCGTAAGCCGTTGAGTGAGAATCCCCACCAACTATAAGCTCGCCGGGATGTATGTAACCTCCTTCAGGCAAAATCTGGTGGCAGATGCCCTCCCCCATATCGACCAGCACCCCAAGGCCTGCGGAAACAAAAGACCGCATGGAGTCCTGAAGCCCTGAGACTTTATCGTTGGGGCACGGGACGTAGTGGTCAAGCACCATGATGATTTTTTGGGGATCAAATACGGATTTACCGTTCATCTTCCTGAAATACTCAAGCATAAGAGGGCCCGACCCGTCTGTCGCCATTACAAGATCAACCCGGGCTACAATCATGTCGCCCGCATAAACAGGCCTGCCTCCCCGGGAGGAGAAGATTTTTTCAATAACTGTCTGCCCTCCCGACGAAGAACTTTTGACGGTCATAACATATTCCTCCAAGTTTTTCCGGCAGAGAAAAAACCGGGACGGCGGTTAAAATTTCCCCGCCGCCCCGATTTCATAAAACTCTACTTTAAAACTCCCGCTTCTTTATAATATTTCTCGGCGCCCGGGTGAAGGGGGGCTATTACAGCTCCTACAATGTTTTCCGCCGCAACGTCCTTGAAATAGTTGTGTCGTTCCTTAAGGAAGTCCCTGTTTTCCACTATCTCCTTGGTAATATTATAGACGAGGTCGTCGCTCAAATCCTCGCGCGCCACAACCACAACCCAGTTACCCACCGTCTTCACTTCTTCCGGCTGTCCCCGGTATGAGTTAGCCGGTATAGTGGCTACGCTGAACTCCTTTCGCACGGAGCTTATTTTTTCAATATCTTCGTCGCTGAGCGAGATAAGTTCAAAATCGGAACCGTCGCCCAGGATGTCGCCAATCCACGCTGCGCCAACGCCGGTGGCGTCAATGATTCCGTCCACGGCCCCCGTTTTAAAGTCCGAGCTTGCCTGCACTCTGTTCCCGCTGTATACGGGCTCAATGTTGTCCCACCCGATGCCCAGAATATCCATGAAGAGCCTGGTAGTGGTCTCTATGCCGTCCCCTGCGGCGATTACCTCGATGCTTTTGCCCTTGAAATCGGCAATGGATTTAATATTGGACGCCTTTCGGACCAGTATGTGCTGCGGGGTGGAGTTGTAATTGGCAACAGTCCGGGCCCTGGTGGATTCTCCCGATTTAACGGCCTCCGCCACCGCCGGTCCCTGGCACAGCGCCAGCTCCTGCTCCCCTTCTTCCATGGCCACCAGGTTGAATGAGGACCCTCCTGTAGCTTGGGGAGTAGCCTTGATGCCCGGTATTTTTTCCTCGATCAAAACGCCAATTGCCGCTCCCATGGGGAAGTAATTTCCGCCAAGGCTTGCCGTGCCGATCCTCAGATACTTGGGGTCGGCCGCGCCTGCAACTGCGGCAATTCCCACGACCAACAGCAGTACTGCAAATAAAAGACCGCGACGCTTAAACATACCAACACCTCCCGTTTGTTAATGCGGCCCTGCGGCCGCAAGTTTAGCTCCCCGTCTTATTAAAAAGAAACAGAGAACGACTACCCCTAAACCGATTAAACTCAACAATGCTTTAGGCCAGATAAACAACAGGGCGCCAATCCCGAGAAGAACCCTGACCGGAGCGCTCATTGGCGCAAACCATACGCCTTCAAGCACTGCGCTGAACAGGTAAACTCCAAATGCAGCGCTCGCAAAGGCCTGCAGAACGGCCGGCCAGTTGGCGTCCGCAGTTATCAGCAGTTCATGGTCAAACATGAAGAGGAAGGGAACTATAAAGCCTGAAATCGCCAGTCTTACCCCGGTAAAACCAGTCAGGTTGGGGTCGGCCCCGGCAAGACCCGCCGCCGTATAGGCGCCTGTACAGACCGGGGGCGTTAAAGCCGACAGAACCCCGAAGTAAAAAACAAAGAGGTGGGAGTGGATCTCGGGCATACCAAGCCGGAGCAGCACGGGGACGGCGCTTATCGCTGTCAGCACGTAAGCGGCCGTGGTGGGCAGCCCCATGCCGAGGATGAGGGCGACAAACATGGTCATTATAAGCCCGGGGAAAAGGGCGCCGCCGGTCACCTTAAAAATAGCATCGGCAATGGTCATGGTCACGCCGGTAAGGGAGGCCACCCCGACGACAGTGCCTACCAGCGCGCAGGCCACCGCAAGATTCATTGCGGTACTGCACGCCTTGGTAGCGCAATAAACAACTTTCGAGGGAGTCATCCTGGTGGACTTTTTAAAGAAGCTCAGCAGTACCGCAAGCGCAATTCCGCCCCAAAAGGCCGAGAAGACGGGAGTGTAATTTTTAAGCATAAGTACCACTATACCGACAAGGGGCAGCATCAGGTAGCTATCCTTGGCGACGTCGCCGAAGCGGGGTATCTCATCCTCCGAAAGACCGGACAACCCCAACTTTACCGCCCTGAAGTGGACTGTGCAAAACACCCCGAGAAAGTACAAAATTGCAGGCAGGAAAGCGGCCTTTGCCAGAGTCATATAGGGAATGCCCAGCGTATCGGCCAACACAAAGGCGGTAGCGCCCATTACAGGCGGAAGAATCTGCCCCCCGGCAGATGCGGCGCACTCTACTGCCCCGGCGAAGTGGGGAGGATAGCCCACTTTTTTCATAAGGGGAATTGTAAATACGCCAGTGGTGGCCACGTTTGCCGACGTCTCCCCGCTGACCATGCCCATAAGCGCGCTTGATACAACCGCAATCTTCGCAGGGCCGCCCCTGGTCCGGCCGGTTAGCGCATTGGCAAGGCCGTTAAAAAGATCGGCCACCCCTACCCCGTCTAATACGGCCCCGAACAGGACAAAGACAATGATAATTTCAGCGGAAACACCCAGGATAAACCCGAAGACTCCCTCCCCCGTAAGATAGAGATGCTGCACTATTCTTTTAACGGAGTAGCCTACGTGGTTAAAGGGTTCCGGGAAGCTCTGGCCGAAATATGCATAGAGCAGCATGAATGCCGCCAGATAGACCAGGCCGGGGCTTACAACCCTCCTGGCCGCCTCGAAAAGCACAACCAGGCCCAGGATGCCCATCTGAATATCCAGCGGGCTGTACCTGCCGCCCATCCTTATAAGCGTGTCGTGGCGGAAATAGGTGTAGCCCATGGCTGCAACGGCTGCGACGATCCAGGCAAGGTCTACAATGCCCGGACCGCGTTCTTTGGAGGTTTTTCTGAAGGGGACGAGGATGAAGATCATTAGCAGCGCCGCCCCCAGGTGAATTGCCCGCAGCTTTACTGCAGGGAGACGGAAAACTTCCGCTGCAAGAAGAAGGTGAAAGAAAGCCCAGGCCAGACAGAGAATGATTAACAATCTTTCTACTGCAGGGGGAATGACCCTAAACCTGGAAGAATGAAAAGGATTACTTGTAGAAACAATGTTTTCGTCAGTCATATTCCCCACTCCTCTGCTAAATTCGTCATTTTGCGCCCGTTTTTTGGGATTAGGGTCAAATTCGTAACCGGGCTACATTACATTTCAAGAGCGAGGCGCGACCACATCGCCCCTCCGATTTAAAATCTCGTTATGGCGTTTTAATCTCTCTAGAGCCGGATCGCCCAACTTTCTTGCAACTCCCGTTGCAAGGGCGTTAAACAGGGCCAGTACGGAGACGCAGGAATTAAAAAAGCTGTAGGAATCGTAAGGTGCATAAAGAGAGACTTTTGCAAGTCGGACAAGAGGTGATGCGGGGCTGTCCGATACAGACAAAACAATACAGCCCCTGGCGGCCCCCTCCTCCGCCAGGTCGACCAGCAGCTTCGAGTAGCGGGGAAGGGTTATTGCCAGAAGGAGGTCGCCTTCGCACAAATCCATTATCTGCTCCGCAATCCGTCCTTCATCCTCCCGAATCACATTTACTCCCGGCCGAATCTGGGCAAGGACAAAGCTCATAAACGAAACGGTACCGTAGGAGCTTCTCGAACCCGCGAGAAAAATCCTGGGAGCGCCGCACAATAAGGATATGGCCTCTTCAATGACCTGATCTCCGTTCATCGCAAGAACCCTGGAGAGATTTTCCTGGTCGATTAGTAGTGATTCCTTATAGCCCAAAGCCCCTTTGGGAATCGCGGAGCTTTTAAAGCGGTCTGCCGGCGCCATTCCCCGACGTACCATGTCCCGCACCGCACCACGAAAATCATGATACCCTTCGAACCCGATTTCAGACGCCGTCCTGGTTACTGTGGAGGGGCTGACGCCCGTCTGTCGTGAAATGTCATCAAGGGTCATCATAGCGACGCTTTCCAGATTAGAAAGGAAAAAGCGTCCCACAATCAGCTTCGATCCCTTGCTTGCCTTGCAAAAATCGGAAATTCTCCGCAACAGATCGTTCATTTAACTCCCTCCGTTAAATCATGCTATCACTCATTTCAAAAAACGGCAACGTTTTTTTCATAAATAATATTTTTAGCATAAAATTTTTCATTTTAGCCCGAAATAAAAGACGCCGGGCTTAAACCCCGACGTCTTTGGTTTAAATCGTCTGCCGATTTCTTAATGTCGCCCGTAAAAGCTTAATAGGTCTCCCTGAAGAGCTCGAAATGGGCCTGAGGATGGTCGCAGGCGGGGCAGCGCTCCGGGGCCTCTTTGCCCGTGTGGACGTAGCCGCAGTTGTTGCACTTCCACTCCACCTCTTCGTCCCTTTTGAACACGGTGCCGTTTACTATGTTGGCGTGAAGCTTGCGGAAACGCCTCTCGTGCCTCTCCTCAACCTCTGCCACTTCGCGGAACACGACAGCCACCTCGGGAAACCCTTCCTCGTCCGCAATATCGGCAAACTCGGGGTAGAGCTGGTCCCACTCCTCTTTTTCTCCATCGGCCGCAGACTGAAGGTTGAAGGCGGTATCTCCCAGGGCCACGGGGTAACCGGCATTAATTGTAACCATCCCGCCGTTTACGTCCTTGATAAGGAACTTGTAGAACCGCTTGGCGTGCTCTTTCTCGTTCTCGGCGGTCTCCATGAAGATGTTTGAAATCTGGACGTAGCCTTCCTTCCTGGCAGTGGAAGAATAATAGGTGTACCTTGTGCGGGCCTGGCACTCCCCCGCAAAGGCCTTCATAAGGTTCTCTTCAGTCCTTGTTCCTTTAAGCGACTTCATAGTGCTACCTCCTGAAAAAGATTTATAAAAAATTATAACACAGGCTTTTTCGGGAGCTTGTAAAATAAACCCCTCAAATCAAAAACTGTAAATGAATATGTCATTTTTCTGATAGAGGATTTAATTTCCACCCATTGTCCTGGCATACTCGTCAATCATCTCCTGCGGTGGGGCTTTTTTGTCTTTAGCGGAGACCTCCAGTATAAGTCTGTAAAGGTCTGCATTATTTTTTTCGGCGGCTGATTTGAACATAGGAAGATAGTGTGAGTGGCAGCCTCCCATTCCTAAAATAAGCTGCAGGGGGGGTATGGGGTTATGATAATGCCCTTCCAGCATCGGGGCTATAATATTATCAATCCTCGACAGCAGGGTGTGCAAATC
>JAAYQT010000034.1 GCA_012519165.1 Synergistaceae bacterium | reverse complement strand
GCGATGCCCGCCGGCGCCTCCTGGAAGGGCACGTCCTTTTCGTCCAGGTGGTAGGGGGCGTGGTCGGTGATTATGGCGTCCACCGTGCCGTCCGCTACGGCCTCCCATAGCGCCTTAACGTCCTCCTTCGTCCTAAGGGGCGGGTTCACCTTGTAGGCGGAGGAGAAGCTTCCCACCAGGATCAGGCTTTCGTCCAGGGAGAGGTGGCAGTGGGTTACGTCGCAGGTAACGGGCAGGCCCTCCCTCTTCGCCCTGCGGACCGCGTCCACGCCCAGAGCGGAGCTCACGTGGGTGAAGTGAATGGGGGCCTTCGCCTCCCTGCAGAGGGCTATGCCCCTCTCGATATGGATGAGTTCAGCGGAGACGGGCCAGCCCTTCATACCGCTCAGCGCCGACACCGCCCCCTCGTTAACGTGGGATTTCTCAGTCAACGACGATTCTTCCGGGTGCTCCATTATTCTTACCCCCAGGTCGCGGGAGTACATGAGGGCCGTCTTCAACAGCCTGGAGCTGGAAACGGGCGATCCGTCGTCGGTGAAAAATACCGCCCCCGCCTCGGCCATGAGGCCCAGCTCGGCGAGCTTCTCCCCCTTGCGGCCCCTGCTGACGCACCCGGCCGGAAGGACCCTTGCGCCGCCCGCCCTCTTTCCCCGGCCCATGAGGTACTCTACCGTGGCCTGGTTGTCCACCGGAGGGGCCGTGTTTGGCATAGTGACCACCGTGGCGTAACCCCCTGCGGCGGCGGCCCGGGAGCCGCTCTCCGTGTCCTCCCGCCACTCGTAGCCGGGGTCCCTGAAGTGGGCGTGGAGGTCGATAAAACCGGGGCAGGCTATCCTGCCGCCCAGGTCGAAGACCTCGCCCTCCTCGAAGGGGAGCTCCCTGCCCCTGGCGGCAATCCTGTCGCCGTCTATGATTATGTCCTCCCTTTCGGTTCCGAGGGCCTGTCCGTCAAACACAAGGGCGTTTTTAAGAAGAATCACTGTCTTGCACCTCCAAGACAAAGGTAGAGCAAAGCCATCCGCACCGCCACGCCGCTCCTCACCTGGCCAAGGATAAGGCTGCCGGGGCCGTCGGCCACCGAAGACGCAATCTCCACTCCCCGGTTTATGGGGCCGGGGTGCATGACGACGGCGCCTTTCTCCGCCAGGGCTATAAGCTTCTCCGAGGCCCCCCACCGCCTGTGATACTCGTCCACTGATGGAATGAGCCCGTCGTCCATGCGCTCCTGCTGAATCCTCAGGAAGTAGAGGATCTGGGCCCCTCTAACGGCTTCGCAGGGGTCGGGGATATACTCGGCCCCCAGGGCCTCCGTGTCCTCCGGCATAAGGGTGGAAGGGCCGGAGAGTACTACCCTGGCCCCCATCTTGCTGAAGGCCTGGATGTCGGACCTTGCCACCCGGCTGTGGAGCACGTCCCCCACTATGGCCATTTTGGCCCCCTCCAGGTTGCCCAGTTTTTTCCTTGCGGAGTGAAGGTCAAGCAGTGCCTGGGTGGGGTGGCCGTGGGCGCCGTCGCCTGCGTTGAAGATGGAGGCTCGCTTCAGTTTTTTCTCAAGATATTCCGGTACGCCCACCGACCCGTGCCTTATGACTATGCCGTCGGCCCCCATGGCCTCCAGGGTCCAGACCGTGTCCCGCAGCGTCTCCCCCTTGCTTGCGCTGGAGCCGGAGGCGGACCAGTTGATTACGTCGGCGGAGAGAATCTTTCCCGCCAGCTCAAAGGAGGACCGGGTCCTGGTGGAGTTCTCGAAGAAGCAGTTCAGGACCACCTTCCCCCTGAGAGCGGGGGCCTTCTTTATGGGCCGGTCGATAAGCTCGTCCATGTAGTCCGTCTGCTCCAGGAAGAAGGTAAGCTCCTCCCTGGTCCAGCCCTCAAGGCTGATAAGGCCTCTATGCCTCCATTCCACTGTCGTCGCCCTCCTCCATTTCGCAGATTACCACTTTATCTTCGCCGTCGAGCTCCTTAACCCGGACCTCCACGTTCTCCGAGCGGGAGGTGGGGATCACCTTTCACACGTAGTCCGCGGCGATGGGGAGCTCCCTGTGGCCCCTGTCCACCAGCACGGCCAGCTGAACCCGCTCGGGGCGGCCAAGGTCGGTGATGGCGTCCAGGGCGGCCCGTACCGTCCTGCCGGTGAAGAGCACGTCGTCCACCAGGATAATCCTCTTTCCGGTGATATCCCCGGGCACGGAGGTGCTATGAACCACGGGCTGGTCGGCGAGCACCGAGATATCGTCCCTGTAGAGGGTGATATCCAGCTCACCGGAGGGGACCTTAACTTTTTCCTCTTCCCTGAAAAGCTCCCGGATTCTGGCGGCCAGGTGGACCCCCCTCCGCTGGATGCCCAGCAGGATAACCTTGTCAAGGCCCTTGTTCCTCTCCACAATCTCCACGGCAATACGGCGGAGGACCCGCTCCATATCGCCCGCGCCCAAAACCTTAACCTTCTCGACCCACTTTCGACCGCGCTCTTTTGTCATTATGCCGTCTCCTCCCGCGCTATAAAAAATGCGCCCCTCTCCCAACGGCGGGAGAAAGGCGCACAAAAAGGCGTCAGGTCAAAGCGCGAGTCCGCTTTTTTAAAGACTACCCCGGTCCCGTTGCCCAACCTTTACGCCTCCCCTCTCTTTGGACAGTAGAATACCACGGCCCTAATTTTTATGCAACCGTTTGCATAAAATCGGCGGCTGCGATTATTGAATTGTCGCCTATATCGCCCTATAGATTTTATTCCCCTTTTGGAGTAACATCATTTTAGATCCGCTTGACAATATCGGTTTTACAGCCCCCGCGGCCGCTAGGCCGCCGGAAGGGAGGACAGGTGTTGGCGGGGGTTGATCATGAGGCGCCATTCTTTTTTCCCGGTTCCCTAATTCAAGTGAAGCTTAATGAAAAGGAGGATTTTACCTGTGAAAAGATTCCTGCTGGTATTCACCCTTTTGGCGGTAGTCCTTTCTGCCGGCGCTGCTGCGGCAGACGACAAGATTGTGGTCAGGGTCGCCCACACCCTTGCCCCGGACTCCCACTATCACATAGGCCTGGAGAACTTTGGGAAGCTCCTTGACGAGGCCAGCAACGGAAGGATCGAGCTTGAGATTTTCCACTCCTCCCAGCTGGGCTCCGAACGGGACGCCATTGAAGGAGTCTCCATGGGCACCCTGGAGATGACCCTGGTCTCATCCGCTCCCCTGGCGAACTTCACCAACGGATTCCTGGTCTTCGACCTTCCCTTTATAATTCAGGACCGCTTCAAGACCTACGAGTGGATGGACGGCCCCGAGGGGCAAAAGATTCTCGACTCGGTGCTGTCCAAGGGGATGGTTGCCCTTGGAATCTGGGAGAACGGTTTCAGAATGCTAACCAACTCCAAAAAGGCTGTAACAAAACCAGAAGACCTCAAGGGCCTAAAGATCCGCCTTATGGAAAACCCCATCCACGTCAGCACCTTTAAGACTCTGGGCGCCTACCCCGTCCCCATCCCCTTCGGCGAGCTCTTCACCGCCCTGCAGCAGGGCACGGTGGACGGCCAGGAGAACCCCCTTATCATCATCTCCACTTCCAAGTTCGCCGAGGTCCAGAAGTATCTCTCCCTGACGGGACACTTCTACGCGCCGGCAATACTGCTGGCAAGCAAGGACTTTTGGGACAATACCCTGGACGACGGGCTCAGGGCCATATTCATCGATGCTGAGAAAAAGGCGCGGGACTGGGAACGAAACTTCTGCATAGAGGCGGAGAAGGAGCTGGCAGCCTCCCTGGAGGCCGAGGGCATGGAGGTTGTGGAGGCGGACAAGGCGGCCTTCTTCGAGGCAGTGCAGCCCGTCTACAAGGAGTTTGAGGATCAGGTTGGCAAGGAGGCCATCCAGAAGCTCATCGACGCCCAGAAATAACAATAACTGCCTGCGCAACCGGGGCAGCAGCGCGGGGCGTTCCCTTAACGCCCCGCTTTTTTCCCTTCTCCCTTGCTTCACTTAAGGGCAGGGATTTCCCGGACAGGAGGGTTCGCCTTGCGTAAATTACTGGACAACTTTGAGGAGTACGCCCTTCTCCTGCTCTTTCCCCTGATGGTGGCAGTGGTCTTCGTCGCCACCATGGCCCGGTACTTCAACCTCTTCCCCATGTTCTGGGGGGAGGAGGTGGCCCGGTACATTATGGTGTTCATGGCCTATATAGGGGCGGGGCTGGCCATGAAAAGAGGCGCCCACGTGGGGGTAAGCTTCTTCACCGACCGGTTCAGGGGCGTGAAAGTACG
>JAAYQT010000329.1 GCA_012519165.1 Synergistaceae bacterium | reverse complement strand
AGGGCGAGCCCCGCCAGGCCGAAGAGCGCCGGGTCCCCCCCGGAGAGCAGGACGACCTTTTTCCCCTCCTCGGCCAGGGCAACGGCCCTCTCCGCCCGCTTCTCCTCCTCCCCCATGGAGTAGGTCTCTACTGCCTTGCCGTCCAACAGTTCCGGGGGCAGGAGTTCGGCATAGAGGCGGTATCCCACCACGGCGTCGGCCTCCTCCAGGGCGCGGACTGCCTCCAGGGTGAGGTACTTGCCGTCTCCGGGCCCCGTGCCCACCACAGTGAGCCGCCCGCCGGGGCGCCTTTTCATGAGGGCAAGGGCCGCCGTGACGCCCTCCCCGCATACCCGCCTCCCCAAAAGCCTCCCCGCCGAGGCGGCGCAGGGCTCAGCCACCCCCTTTATTCCCAGGTGGCGCTCCGCCGCCGACGGGGTGAAGTCCCCCTCCAGGGCCTGGATGGCCTCCCTCCCCACCACCATGAGGGGGACGGCAAGAGCGGCGGCAAGTTCCTTAAGGCCGGGCTCGGAGGCCTTCTCCTCCACGGTGCGAATCTCCGCCAAACTTTCCGGCAGCAACCCCTCTCCCTCAAAGGCCGAGGCGAGGACGGCCCTTAAATTTTCCACCGCAGCGCCCCTCCGGCAGCCCATCCCTGCGGCGATGCACCGGGGTACCAGCTGCACCCGGGCGGGGGAGAGGTCCTTTTTATAAGGTGTTATGAGCAGGGCGGCCTCGTTGGGGGAGGTTGCGGGGTCGTACTCCTCCGGGAGGTCGGGCAGCAGGCCCTCCATGTCGGTCCAGTAGGGCATCCTGCCCCTGTCGATCAGCTCCCTGATCACCGCAGGGAGGTTCTCCCTGCCCTTCAGCTTCCAGCCCAGGCGGGATGCAAGCAGGTCGGGAGCGGTGAGCCCCGCCCTGTCGCTCGAAGTGGTGAGGACCAGCGACGCGCCGATTTTTACCGCCAGCCTTTCGGCCAGGTCCCTGCCGCCCCCCAGGTGGGAGCCCAGGGCGGGCAGGACGGTTTGTCCGTCCTCTGTGACCACTATGACGGCCGGGTCCGACTCCTTGTTCTCCAGGCGAGGGGCCGCAGCCCGGATTGCCACCCCCAGGGACGACACAAATACCAGGGCCTTTGCCTCCCGCCACCACCGGGCCGTCTCCTCCGCAAGCCTCCCCCGCCCAACCCGGACCAGCCGGTCCCCGGGGCCCGCCATGCGCCGGGCGAGCCCTTCGCCCCCGTCGGAGAAGCAAAAGAAGACGGCCCTCATTCCGAGGCCTCCCTGTAGCCGTGGGAGAAGGAGGGGGAGTAAAGGAGGCTCCGACTGTCGGAATCTGCAAGGCACTCCCCTGCGATTATGAGGGCGTGGCGGTCGATGGCCGCCTCCTTCATGAGGCCGGGGAGCTCCGCAAGGGGGCCCCGTAAAACCTTTTCGTCCTCCCAGGAGGCTCTGTAGACGCATGCCGCCGGGGTTTGCGGCGGGAAGCCGCCGGCCATGAGGTCGGAGGCTGCGGCCTCCGCCTGATCTGCGCTCAGGAAGATCACCATGGCCGCCCCTGACGCCGCCAGGAGCTTTAAGCCTTCTTTGGAGGGCACGGGGGTCCTCCCGCCCCGCCGGGTGCAGATCACCGTCTGGCTGCCTCCCGGCACGGTGTACTGAATTCCAAGAGCGGCCGATGCCGCCTGGAGGCTGCTCACGCCGGGGATGAACCGGACGGCGAGTCCCCGCTCCTCCAGCAGCCGCCTCTGCTCCGACACCGCCCCGAAGAGGCTGGGGTCCCCCGTGTGGAGCCGCACCACCTTTACGCCCTTCTCCGCCGCCCCGGCCATCATCTCCACCTGATCCTCCAGGGTGAGGCCCGATGAGTCCTCTTTGACGCACCCGCGGCCGCAAAAGTCCAGGATAAGGGGGTTAACCAGGCTCCCCGCATAGAGGACGAGCCCCGCCTCCTCAAGGGCGTTTTTACCTTTTATGGTAAGAAGCTCCGGGTCGCCGGGGCCCGCCCCGACGAAAAGTATTGTCTTTTTTTCAGCCTTCAATTGCTTGCCCGTCCTTGTCTGCAAATATAATAAACACGGGGTTGGCCCCCTTAAGCATCCATGAATCCCCCGCCGGGGCCGACGACGAGGCGGCCAGGTGAAGTACCTCCGGCGCTGCGCCCAAAGACCTAAGCGTCCTCCAGGCACAGTCGGCGGTAGAGGGCATGTTTGCCGTCACGAGGATTCTCCCACCCGGCAGCAGCTTCTCCCAGACAGCCGAAATTACGGCCTCCGCCCTCCCCCCGTGGCCGCCCACTACCGCCCGGGAGCAGGGGGGCAGGGAGGCCAGGGCTTCGGGGGCGGTCCCCCGGGTAAAGGTGACAGAGTGAGAGACCCCAGCTCGCCTTACGTTCTCCTCCGCCACTGCCAGGGCCTCCGGGGAGGACTCCACAGAGTAGACTCTCCCCCTCCCGGCCCGCCTTGCAAGCTCCGCGGTGATCCCCCCGGAGCCCGACCCAACCTCCAGAATATTCCTCCCCTCAAGGGGGTGGAGGAGGGAGGCTGCCATGGCCCGGCACGGCTCCTTTGAAAGGGGAACCCCGCCTCGCCGGGTGAACCAGCCGTCGGGCAGCGCCCCCGTGGCGGAACGGGGCAGGGGGCCCGCCTCAAGGAGAAGGAGGGCAAGGCTCCCCTCTTCGCCACCCTCCGCCAGGGCGAAGAGGGTGGTGCGGGTGATGCGCTCGTCGTCGTAGCCCAGATTTTCGGCCAGCACGACCCTCCTGTCGGGGAGGCCGAGGCCCTTAAGGTAGGAGGCGACCCTGGGCCCCGTGTTATGGCCGTCCAGGAAGAAGAGGGTGGCCCGGCCCTCGGACAGATGGCAGGCAGCGTCCTCAAGAGGCCGCCCGTGGAGGCTGGCCAGTACCGCGTCGCTCCAGGGCAGGCCAAGCCTGGCGAAGAGGAGCTGAAAGCTGCTGAGCCCAGGCACCACCTCGTACTCCTCCGGCGAAAACCGGGCGGAGATCTTCCCGAGGAGGCTGTAGAAGCACGGGTCCCCCGATAGGAGGAGGGCCACATTGCCCCTGCGCCGCTTTTCATCCAGAAGGTCCAGGAAGGGGTCCAGCTTCCCCTCCAGAGGGATGAGCTCCCTCCCGTCTCCCCTGTAGGGCGCAAGGTGGCGGGCTCCCCCGGCGAGGATGTCCGCGCCTTCTATGGCCTCCCTGGCGGCGGGGAGGAGGTAGGCCCCGCTCCCGGGACCTACGCCGACGACGGTAATTTTTCCCATGATTGCACCTCTTCGCCTATTTTAGGAAAGCTCCCTACTACCTCCCCCTCAAGGGACAGGAGGGCCACCCCCAGGGGAACTTTGCCGCCCAGCAGCAGGGAGCACCGCCAGTGGGCCCTCTCCGCTGCCAGGTCGAAGGCCCCGTTCAACTTCCACTTCCGCAGCAGCGTAACGGCCTCCTCCGCCAGGGGCAGGGAGAGAATCTCCCTGATCTGCTCTTTTGCAGCCCCGGCCGCCCCTGCGCAGGCCGCCAGGGTCTCCAGGCGGGCGTCTCCGAAGCGGCAGTGGGTGTTGAAGAGCCCTGCGGCGACCTTGGCGCCCTTGCTTGCATGGGCAAAGAGATAAATATTTTTTGCCCCCTGCGCGGCGCACTTCTCCAGGGCGTAGCCTGCGTGGTCCCCCATGGAGACCATAAGCTCCCTCGGCGCTCCGAACCGCTCAAGCAGGCATTTCTCCCCCACGTAGCCGGGGATCCCCGGCTACGTGGGGGAGAAATGCCTGCTTGAGCGGTTCGGAGCGCCGAGGGAGCTT
>JAAYQT010000328.1 GCA_012519165.1 Synergistaceae bacterium | reverse complement strand
CAGCCGTAGATGGACTGGTCGGGGTCCCCCACCACCATGATCCTGCCGCCCTTGCCCACCAGCTTTTTTAGGGTAAGGTACTGGGGCTTGTTGACGTCCTGGTACTCGTCCACAAGTATCCAGGAGAGGCGTTTCCGCTCCCTCTCAAGAAGCTCCCCGTCCTCCTGAAGGAGCCTCAGGGGCAACAGGAGTAGGTCGTCGAAGTCCACTGCGCTCTGCCGCCGGAGGGCTTCTTCGTAGGCGCGGAAGACGTCGCCGTAAATCCCCTCCAGCAGGGGAGAATCCCGTCCCGGGGGAAGGCAGTCGTTTTTCACCCGGGAGATCCGGTCCAGCATGGACGAGGGCTCGAACTGTTTAGTGTCGATATTCAGCCCCTCCATAATCTCCTTGACCAGAGAGCGGCTGTCGGCCCGGTCGAAGATGGCAAACCGTTCACCCAGCCCGAAGCGAGGGAGCAGGTCCCTGTTCCGGAAGAGCATGCGCAAGCCGAAGGAGTGAAAGGTGCATACCTGCATACCTGCGCCCGTCTCGCCGAGAAGGGCCTCCACCCGCTCCTTCATCTCCGAGGCGGCCTTGTTGGTGAAGGTTACCGCGAGAATATCCTCCGGCCGGGAGTCCCCTCTGGCGACAAGATAGGCTATCTTGTGGGCCAGTACCCTGGTCTTGCCGCTGCCCGCGCCGGCAAGCACCAGCAGAGGGCCGTCGCAGTAGGCCACCGCCTCCCTCTGGCTGGGGTTCAGTTTTTCAAGAAGCCGGTTTTCTGCGGTCATCCCCGCCTCTTCTCCGCAATCCTTCCCTTGAGGAAGTCAGTCCACTCCGACATGCCCTGCCCGCCGATCCCGTCTATTCTGAGGACCGGGGCAGTCTGGTTAAGGGAGCGTACGTCCTCCTCGAACATCTTCATGTCGAAGGGAAGGTGGGGAAGCAGATCCGTCTTGGTCAGAAGGATGACCTCCGACGACCGGAAGAGGTAGGGGTATTTCAGGGGCTTGTCCGCGCCTTCAGGGGTACTGAGGACGGCGGCCTTGAAGTCCTCGCCCAGGTCGAACTCGGCTGGGCAGACAAGGTTGCCCACATTTTCGATAAACAGTACGTCCAGCCCGTCCAGGGGAAGGGATTCCAGGGCCTTTTCGATTACGTGGGCCTGGAGGTGGCAGCCGCCGTGGGTGTTTACCTGCACCGTGGGCACGCCAAGGGCATGAAGCCGCTCCGCATCCCTGTTTGTGGCCAGGTCTCCCTCTATAACGCCGAAGGAGAGGCCCGAGCTCTTCGCCGTCTGTTCAAGGAGGGTTGTCTTGCCGCAGCCGGGGGAGCCGATTATGTTAACCATCAGAAGCCCCCTCTTTTGGTTGGCCTTTCTTATGGACGAAGCAAACTTTTCATCCTCCGCCATAATAGACTGTTGAAGAGTTACTATTTTGCCCATGACTATTCTTCTACCTCCACTGATTCAATATCCAGCTCCATCCCCGCCACCGTCTCCCGGTGCATGGAGCCGCAGGCGGGGCAGAGAGCGGCATCCTCGTCCCAGACAGTTCCGCATTCCTCGCACCGGAAGGAGAGGGGCACGTCCTCCACTACAAGGCGGGCCCCTTCGAGGGCGGTGCCCGGCGTAATGGCTTCGAACGCAAAGGACAGGATTTCAGGAAAAACCTGCCTTAGCGCCCCTATCCTCAGGCGGACCTCCACAACGGACTTCCAGCCCTGCTCTTCCTTCATGTCAAGCAGGGCGTTTACTATTGATTCCGCCAGGGAAACTTCGTGCATTTTCTAATCCTTCCTAAGAAAAAGAGGACCCGGTAAAGGGCCCTCTAAACTAAAGACAACCCCGGTTCGCCCCGTTTACTCGGTGGGGGCAAGCAGCCCGTAGCCGCCGTCCTTTCTCTTGTAAACCACGTTTACGTCCCCGGATTCGGCCTCCCGGAAGAGGTAAAACTCGTGCCCCAGAAGCTCCATCTGCATGGTGGCCTCCTTCGGGCTCATGGGCCTTAAGGGGAACCGTTTCACCTTTACTATTACCTCTTCTTCAAGAATAGGCGCCTCGGGCTCGGCCATGGTCAGGCCGAAGGAGATGTCGTGGGTCTTAAGCTGGGCCCTGTCTTTAAGATAGGCGTTGTGCCTCTTGATCTGTCTCTCCAAATTTTTAAGCCCCTGGTCAAAGGCCTTTCTTATGTCGGAGGCGCTCGACTGCCCTCTCATAATAACCCCGTTGGCGTTTGAGGTCATTTCCACTGTAAAGAGCCCCCGTCCAAAGCTGACCACTACCTGACCGTCGATGATACGGCTGAAAAATTTCTCAAGCTTGGACATCTTGTTTTCCATGTAGTCCTTAAGTTCGTCGTTCAGTTCGACCCCACGGGTTACAAAGCGTATGTCCATGCAAACCCCTCCATTCAGACTCTGAAATTATGAGCTCATTTTAACACCGGCAAAGATAATGGGCAATAAAATGTCGGCCGGATCAAATTGCGCGCAAATGGAGTATAATATTAATAACACACCAATGTGCAGGAGGTATTATGTCATGTATATTTCACAGAGAGCCAGGAATATGGAGCCAAGCGCGACTCTTGCAGTTACTGCAAAAGCCAAGAGCCTGAAGCGGGAAGGCAAGCCGGTTATCTCCTTCGGGGCCGGAGAGCCCGACTTCGACTCCCCCGCTTCGGCAATCCGCTACGCCGAGGAGGCCATGAAGGGGGGCCAGACCCACTACACGCCGGGAATAGGCATTCCCGAGCTGCGGGAGCAGGTCTGCGCCTACTACAAGGACCGCTTCGGCCTTGAGTACTCCCCCGCGGACGTAGTTGTAGGTTCCGGCGCGAAGCCCCTGCTCTACGAGGCCCTTGGGTGCATCATAGACCCGGGCGACGAAGTCCTGGTTTTCACCCCAGCCTGGGTGAGCTACGTGGAGCAGATCCGCTTTTTTGACGGAGTTCCTGTCCTCGTGGATACAAGCAAGACCGACTTCATCCCCAGGATCGTGGACGTAAAAAAAGCCGTCACCCCGAAGACCAGGGCCATGATCCTGAACAACCCCAGCAACCCCACGGGCGCAATCTATGACGAAGAGTGCCTCAGAGACCTTGGCAAACTGGCCGTGGAGCACAATATCGCCATTATTTACGACGAAATTTACGAGCGGCTGGTCTACTGCGGCGAAAAGCACCACCAGATTTTGAACATCGTCCCGGAGGCCAGGGACCTTACAATAATCATCAACGGAGTAAGCAAGGCCTTCGCCATGACGGGATGGCGGATCGGCTACGCCCTGGGGCCCTCAAAGATGATGAGCT
This sequence comes from Synergistaceae bacterium, assembly GCA_012519165.1. Taxonomy (GTDB): domain Bacteria; phylum Synergistota; class Synergistia; order Synergistales; family Aminobacteriaceae; genus Aminivibrio. The sequence goes on along the minus strand of JAAYQT010000328.1, from coordinate 1,262 downwards.
ATATCGGCGACCTTCAGGGGCACATTACCTCCAACGCCAGCTCCGTGGCCCAGTGGGCCTCCGTGGGCGCCCTGAAAGAAGCCGACGAAGACGTTAAAACCATGCACAAGGCCTTCAGCGCCAGGAGGGACCTTACCGTTTCGCTGATGAAGGAGATGCCCTACATCACCTTCACCGAGCCCAAGGGCGCCTTCTACGTATGGTTCAACGTGGACCAGGCGATAGGCAAATCCTGGAAGGGGCAGAAGATCACGGACGACGCAGAGCTCTGCAAGATCGTCCTGGAGGCCAAGTACGTAGCCCTTGTGCCGGGCAGCGCTTTCATGTCCCCCGGCCACGTAAGAATCTCCTACTCTAACTCCGAGGAGGAGATCAGGGAGGGCCTTGGCCGCTTCAAGGAATTCCTGGAAGAGCTTGAGTAAATAAAAAACCCCCTCCGGCTTAGCCGGAGGGGGTTTTTTATTCCTTCCACGCGCCGGGGTTTACCAGGTCTGAGGGACGCCTTCCCTCCAGGGCGGCAATCAGGTTCTCGGCCGCCTTCCGGGCCATGCCGTCCCTTGCCTTTGTCGTTGCGCTGCCCAGGTGGGGCAGGGTGGTTACATTCTTCAGGGTGAGCAGGGGCTCGTCCAGCGGCACCGGCTCCACGTTGAATACGTCGAGGGCCGCGCCCCATATCCACTTTTCCGAGCAGGCCCTGTAGAGGGCCTGCTGGTCAACCACAGGACCGCGGGAGGAGTTGACGAGGACGGCCGTCTCCTTCATCATCTTAAGTTCCCTCTCTCCTATTAGGCCCCTGGTCTCGTCGTTCAGAGGGCAGTGGAGGGAGACAAAGTCGCTTTTCTGCAGCAGTTCGTCCAGGGAGACCTGCCTTGCGCCCAGTTCTTTTTCCACATCCGGCTTCGGCGAGCGGTTGTAAAAGATTATATCCATGGAAAAACCTGCGGCTCTCCTGGCCACAGCCTGGCCTATCTTGCCCATTCCCACTATGCCGATGGTAGCCTCCGACACATCCCGGCCCAGGAGCAGGTTTGGGCTCCACGTCTTCCAGTCGCCGGAGCGAAGAAACTCGCTGGCCTCCACCACCCGCCTTGCCGAGGAAAGCAGCAGGGTGAAGGCCAGATCCGCAGTGGCGTTGGTAAGCACGTCGGGGGTGTTTGTGACAAGCACTCCTCTGCGGGTGGCCTCGGCTACGTCAATATTATCGAATCCCACCGCGTAGTTGCTGGCCACTTTAAGGCCGGGGCAGCGGGAAAAAAGCTCTT
>JAAYQT010000327.1 GCA_012519165.1 Synergistaceae bacterium | reverse complement strand
TTATTCCCATCCTCATCTGGTCCGTATCGTACATCCACTGGTGAAGTCCGCACCTTATCTGATAAGAGATGTTGGTGAGGATTTTCCTGGTCCAGCGACATCCTTCCCCGGCCAGGGAGTACAGAAAGAAGTGAAACTCCATCTCCTGTTCGGCGAACTCGAAGGACTGCTCCTCCTGTGAAAGATTTGAATTTAAAATCTGTTCAAGCTTTCTGTTCAGCGCGCTTGCCTTTTTAAGGTCGCGGTCGCTGACGCCGCCCCGGGAGAGGATGAACTGGAAGAGATTGTATTCAAGAAGAGCCCGGATTTTATTTATTTCCTGCAGGTCTTCCGCCAGGAAGTCGGCCACAAACCAGCCCCGGTACTTGATGGCAACCACCAGTCCCTGTTCCTCAAGCTGCTTCAAAGCCTCCCGCACGGGCGCCCTGCTGAAGCCCAGCACCCGGGACAGCTCCCTTTCATGAATCTGGTCGCCGGAGCGGAGGGTTTTTTTCTGAAAGATCTGCTCCCGGATATACCGGTCAACCAGATCCTTAAGTTTTTCCTCCTTCTCGATGACGAGGTCGGCACCGTTTATCATCTCTTCCCTCCTTTCTCTTCAAAGTTTGCGCCGGGAGGGGCCGGTATTACGCGGCCCCTTTTTTACTTTTTGGCCGTCTCAAGCACCGTCTTGTGGACAAGCTCCAGACGCTCCTCCGGAGTGGATGGGTCGATTACGCAGCCGGGGCCGAGGATTACGCCTCTTCCGCCGTTTCTGGCCGCCACTTCCACCACTTCGGCCTTAACCTCTTCGTTGGTCTTGGTGAGCCAGTTCTTGCCCCAGCTCAGGCCGCCGATAAAGGTCTTGTCGCTGAACTTGCGGACCTCCTCCATGGAGGGGCCGTCGTCCCTGTCGTGCCAGCTGAAGGCCTGCACGGGGTAGTCCTGGAGCTCCCGGATGTAGGTGTTGGCGCCGTGGAGGTGCAGAATGTTGAACCAGGTGCGGTCCTTCACCGCCTCCAGGATGGGCATGTCGTACTTGCGGACGAACTCGTCGTGGGTGGGAAGGTCCAGAAGGTCCGACGTGGAGAACTGGGAGGCGAAGAAGAGGCCGTCAGCTCCCTGCTCCACCGCCGCCCTGGCGAACTGGATGGTGGTCTCGGTGATAATCTCCAGCGCCCGGCGAACCCTTGTCGGGTCCTGCTTAATATGTTCGGCGAGAAGCTGGGGGGTACTCAGCTTGGCCGCCGTAGTCATGGGGCTGAAAACGGTGTTGACGAAGGGGATTCGCTCGTCCATCATGCTGAATAGAAGCCTCTGGGCTTCAAGCACAATGGCGTACTCGCCTTCGGTTCCCCTTACGAAGTGGACCTTGTCCCAGTCTTCCACTTTTTCAACGAAGGGCTTGTGGGGCACGGGGGCGTCCACGAAGCCGGGGAATAGGTCCAGGTCGATGCCGTAGTCGATGGCGGAGTACATGCCGTAGGGCATGAACTTGATAAAGTCCAGGTCGTACTTCCTCTGGTACTGCATGGTTAGCTCCGCGAGCCTCCGGGGATGGCGGTCTCTGTTGGGGACGTGCCACCACATGCTGTAGGGGGTTCTGTCGGTCTCCTTCAGCTGGAGGGCGTTTTCGATGCGCTGTTTGTGGGTCATTTTCATAGTTGTTCCTCCCTTTTTTATACTTTTTAAGGCCGGGGCAGGTCGGGCAGCAGGTCCTCCCTCTCCATAAGGGGAAGTACCGTCCCCCTGCTCTGCCTTTCAGCCTCTCTGTAGATAAGGTCACCCAGGGCCAGGTC
>JAAYQT010000326.1 GCA_012519165.1 Synergistaceae bacterium | reverse complement strand
CTCCATTGCCCTACGGTACTGGTCCAGGGTGTAGCCCCGGTTCATCATCTTTAAAATTCGGTCGCTCCCTGATTGAATGGGAAGGTTTATGGAGGGGCAGATGACGTCGGACCGTTCCACCATTACGTCCACAATATCGGGGGTGAAATCCTTAGGGTGGGAGGTGACGAACCGGAGGCGTTCTACCCCCGTAGCGGCCCCGTCCCGCAGCAGACGTGAGAAAGTGTAGCCGTCGATGAAGTCCGCGCCGTAGCTGTTCACGTTCTGCCCCAGCAGGGTGATCTCCTTCACCCCGTCGGATACCAGGGCGGCCATCTCCTCCAGGATTTCGCCGGGGGAGCGGGACAGAAAACGGCCCCGGACGTAGGGGACGATGCAGTAGGAGCAAAAATTATCGCAGCCGTGGGCGATGGTGACGTAGGCTTTCCAGGGATTGCCCCGCTCAAGAGGGGCTCCCTCAAGCTCCTCGAAGGCCCTCGGGTCGTCGTCAAGCAGCGCTACCGCTTCGCCGGGGCAGGCCATGAGCCTATCCAGCCCCTCGGGAACCGCCCCTATATGCCTGGGGCCCGATATAAACCGCACCCAGGGAAACCGGGACAGCATCTTTCGGCCCGCGTTCTGGGCGATGCAGCCGGTAACGGCCACGAAAGGCCTGCCTTCCCTCTCCCACCGGGGGGCGAACCTGCCCAGGTCGCTCCATACCTTCTGCTCCGCCTTGTCACGGATGCTGCACCCGTTAAGGATGACCACGTCCGCCTCCTCCTCGGGGGCCTCGGACCACCCGGCGGCGCCCAGGGCGGTTTTTAATTTATCGCCGTCGTAAACGTTCATCTGACAGCCGTAGACTTTAATTGAGTATCGGTACAAAAGAAAAGTCCTCCAGGAAAATTTTTATTGCGATCCTTCGCCCGGGGACATTATACTCCGTAACCCCGGCCTGTCCAAAAAGAAGGGGCGGTGATATAGTAAATTTATAATTTATGCGGGAGGGGCGCTATAATGAATTATGTTCTCCGCAACCGGTTTATACTGCTTTGCCTTATTTTTGTCCTGTCTAGCCCTGGTTTTGCCTCCGCCCCGGGGCTGCCTGAAGTGGAGGGCTTTACCGCCGGGGAACTTAAGACAACCCCCCTGGAGGCGCCGGCGGGGGAATACGGCGAGTGGCTGACCAGGGTCTACAAGGATGGCCGGGGCCGGGCCGTGAAGGCTACCCTGATGGCCGGACCCGGCGCAGGGAGCCTTAGGACGCCTCCGCAAGGGACCAGGAGCGACGACAGGCCCATTGGCTTCGGGTCGATCTACGAAGGGCTTACTGTAGGGGGAAGGCCGGCCCTGCTAGAGGAAGTTCCGTCCCTGGGCCTTGCTCTTGCCGTCGACCTGGGCGAAGATACGACCCTTACCCTGGAGTCGTCCTCCCTAAACCGGCAGGAGCTTATGGCAATGGCAGCCGCCATGATTAGCCCCTCCAGTCCGCCGGAGGTAAAATAAGAGGGCATCAAAAAAGGGAGGCGCGGGCCTCCCATTTTTTTAAATCTCTTGCTAAAAAATTATTCCTCGGGCTCGAACATATCCTTGCCGACGGCGCAGACCGGGCATACCCAGTCCTCGGGGACGTCGTCAAAAGATGTTCCGGGGGCTACTCCGTTATCGGGGTCGCCTTCTGCGGGGTCGTAAACGTATCCGCATACTGTGCAAACGTACTTTTTCATGGTATATCCCCTTTCTTTCGGTCTTTGGAACTGCCTCCGGCCATTATATACAACAGGGGGGAGAAAAAGGCAACCTTCCGGCGCAATCCCGGCTCTGTCAGGCTATAACGGCCCCGGCTTCAGACTCTTTCAGACTAAAGGGCAGGGGCCTCAAGGCCCAGAGCCCCGGAGAGGCAGACAGCTCCCCCGGCGGTTATGAGGTAGTCGTCCTCGATCCTCATACCGCCCCACCCCTCAATGTAGATGCCCGGCTCCACCGTGACCACGTCCCCCTCCTGCAGCACGTCCGTTGACAGGGGGGAGAGTCTGGGCGCCTCGTGAACTT
>JAAYQT010000325.1 GCA_012519165.1 Synergistaceae bacterium | reverse complement strand
TTCCCAGGGAGAGGGGGTGGCCGTCGGGGAAGGCTCCCTTGCCCATGAGAGTGTTGGCCACGGGGATGCCCCGTTTTGCCGCAAATGCCAGTAAGGCGTCTGACGCGCCGGACGCAAGCACGCCGCCCCCTGCCAGGATTACGGGCCGCTCTGCCTGGGTCAGCAGGTCCGCAGCCTCGCCCGCCCGGGAGAGGTCGGCCTTCGGCTTCAGCCGTTCTTCCCCGTAGATGGATTCGCCGGGGTAGTAAAATTCGCCCTCCGTCCTCTGGATGTCCACAGGCAGGTCTATAAGCACCGGGCCGGGGCGGCCCGAGACGGCAATTTCGAAGGCGCCCTTCAGGGCTTCGGGAAGCTCCTCCACGGAGCGCACGAGGAAGCTGTGCTTTACCGCCGCCAGGCTGCTGCCGAAGGTGTCCGACTCCTGGAAGGCGTCGGTGCCTATCAGGTGGGTAGCCACCTGACCCGATATGGCCACGAGAGGGACAGAGTCCATGTAAGCCGTCGCCAGTCCGGTGAGGATGTTGGTGAATCCGGGGCCGGATGTGCAAATGCACACCCCCGGTTTTCCCGAGGCCCGGGCGTACCCGTCCGCCGCATGGGCCGCCGCCTGTTCGTGCCTCATGAGGACGTGGGCGAAGGGGGCGTCGTAGAGGGCGTCGTAGAGGGGGATTACGGACCCTCCGGGAATGCCGAAAACACACTTCACTCCCTCTGCGGCAAGGGCCTCCACCACCATTCTGGCTCCGGTCATCTTCATGGCGCTCTCTCCTCTCTCGTGCTTTCTTAAAAAATCAGGCGTCGGGGGCCGATTTTGCGTCCATCCAGGGCATCATGGCCCTGAGTTCCTTGCCCACTGCCTCGATGGGATGGGCAGCTTCGCTCTTCACCCATTTTTTCATCCTGGGCCGGCCTGACTGGTTTTCAAGGATCCAGTCCTTGGCGAAGGAACCGTCCTTTACTTCTTCGAGGAGTTTTTTCATATTCTCCCTCACGTGGTCGTCGATTACCCTCTTGCCCGCGGTCAGGTCGCCGTACTTGGCGGTGTCGCTGACGGAGTAGCGCATCCATCCCATGCCGCCCTCGTACATGAGGTCCACGATGAGCTTCATTTCGTTGAGGCACTCAAAGTAGGCTATCTCCGGCTGGTAGCCTGCCTCCACGAGGATGTCGAAGCCCGCCTTGATGAGCTCGGTGATACCGCCGCAGAGGACCGCCTGCTCGCCGAAGAGGTCCGTCTCCGTCTCCTCAGCGAAGGTGGTGGAAAGGATTCCCGCCCTGCCGCCGCCAAGGGCGCAGGCGTAGGCAAGGCCGAGGTCCCGGGCCTGGCCGGTGGCGTCCTGTTCCACTGCCAGAAGGCAGGGTACTCCGCGGCCCTCGGTGTACATGCGGCGGACCAGGTGTCCGGGGCCCTTGGGGGCAACCATGAAAACGTCGTTGTCTTTGGAGGGCTCCACCTGGTTGAAGTGGACTGCAAATCCGTGGGCAAAGGCAAGGGCCGCGCCCTTTTTCAGGTTGGGCGCCACCGACTTGCGGTAGACGTCGCCCTGGACGTGGTCCGGCATGAGGAACATGACTACGTCGGCGTTTTTGACGGCGTCCGCCACCGAATAGACTTTAAAGCCGTCCTTCTCGGCTACGGCTTTAGACCTGCTTCCCTCGTGAAGCCCGATAACCACTGAGACTCCGCTGTCCCGCAGGTTTTGGGCGTGGGCGTGGCCCTGGCTGCCGTATCCGAGAACCGCCACCGTTTTTTCCGTCAATACCTTCATGTTTGCGTCCTTGTCGTAGAGTACCTTTGCCATTTTTGTCCAGCTCCTTCTCGTTTTTTGTTTTTCTAGTTTGTTCCAAGGGCCAGGGGGCCGCTTTTCACCGATTCCACCAGGCCGAGGCCCTTTACCTTTTCAAGGCAGTCGTCCAGCATCGCTCCGGGGCCCATCATCTCAAGTACCAGGGCCGGGCCGCGGTCGTCGGCCACCGAGTGGGGGTAGGCCTTCATGGCTTCGAAGAGGGCGGTTCGCTGTTCCGGGGAGGGGGTAAATTTGAGGAGCATCATGCACCGCTCCACCGAGCCGGGGACGCTCAGGTCCTCAACGGCCACCGTCTCCACCATTTTGCGGATTTGGCGCATGGCCTGGTCGGCCTGCCGCTCCCCGCCGCCTATAACCAGGGTGTAGCGCGCCACTCCCGCCCGCTGGGTAACGCCTGCGGTTACGCCCTTTACCTGGAAGCCGCGGCGCTCCATAAGCCCGGAAATACGAACAAGCGCCCCTCTTCCGCCTTCAGTAACAACGCCTATAGTTCTCTCCATCCCTCTCGTCCCCTTCCTGAAAAAATTTTGGAATAAAAAAAGGGACCCCCGCTTATCGTTGCGGGGGTCCCTCGAAATCGCCTTCGTCCGGTTACACGACGAGAAGCGCTCCGGGAGGGGCCCCGCAGCGAATAATAATAATGGCGATAATTATGGATACTGCCCTGGATGTTAGAGCTGAAACTGCCAATTTATTCACACCGGTTCCCTCCTTTGCTTCGTCATCGTGTGGTACCATGTTCCCTGATTTCCTGCCGTCAGGTTGCGGGCAATAGTACAGGCCTTTCCGGTAGGTGTCAAGGGCGCTAAAAAATCATGTAATTTTCTAAATTATGAAGGAGCGTTGAGCAGGCCATGGACAAAGAGAAACTGGCTCTTTTCAGGGAGAAGATTGACAAGCTGGACAGGCAGATTGCGGCCCTTATCTCCGAGCGGGCGGCAACGGCCAGGGAGATTGGCAAAGCCAAGGGAGGCGCCCCGGTCTACGACCCTGGTCGGGAGAAGCAGGTTATCGACGGGGTTGCGGCAAACTGTCCCGATCTGGACCCGGAGGCGGTGGAGCGGATCTACCGGGAGATTATCTCTCTGTGCAGGGGGGTGCAGTACCGGCCCAGGGCGGCGTTTTTGGGGCCGGAGGGGTCTTTCTCCCACGAGGCGGTCTTGACGGCCTTCGGCGGCTCGGTGGACCTGGTCCCCTGCGCTTCCTTCCCGGAGATTATGGCGGCGGTGGACAAGGGCTCGGCGGACTGGGGGCTGCTTCCCGCCGAAAACTCCCTGGAGGGGACGGTGCTTCCCACCATGGACGCCTTTGTTTCGGCGGCGGCAGATATTACTATCCACCGGGAGGTATCGGTCCCAGTGGACCACGTCCTTGCCACGGAGGCCTCCTCCCTTGCTGAAGTCAGGGAGGTTTTGTCCCACCCCCAGGCTTTGGGCCAGTGCAGGGAGTGGCTCAGGGCCAACCTTCCGGGGGCGGAGCAGGTCCCGGCCGGGATTACCAGCGCGGCGGCCGCCCTGTGCGCGGGAAGGCCTGATCGGGCCGCCGTATGCAGCGCCCTTGCCGTCAAAAGGTCGGGGCTGGCCGTGCTGGCGGAGAAGATCCAAGACCGGGGCAGAAACAGCACCCGCTTCTGGGTGGCAGGCCGGGGCGCCCCCAAAAAGGGGGAACGGAACAAGACTTCCCTGCTGTTTAACGTGGAGCACAAGCCCGGGCGGCTCTTCTACGCCATGGAGCCCCTTTACGAAAACGGGCTAAACCTTACCCACATTCAGTCCAGGCCCCTGACGGGGAGCCCCTTCGAGTACTATTTCTTCATCGATGTGGACGGCTTCGCAAGCGACGAGCCGGTGGAGAAGGCCCTGGACGCCATGAAGGAGCGGACGGTTTTTCTGAGGGTCCTGGGTTCCTACCCGTGCCCCTAGCCTCTTGACGCGGACGGCTCCCGGCGCCACCGCACCGCCGGGGTGCCGTACAGTCCCTCCAGTACCCGGTCCGTTACCGATGATACGGAGTACCTGTCGGTGACCACCCTTATATGGCACTGGGAGTAGGCGGGGCGGCGTTTGATCATGAGGGCCCGGACGTTGGAGCTGTCCAGCAGGGGCCGGGCCCCTTTTTCGTTCTCCGCCCTGGTGAGGACCGTCTCGGGCTGCACGTCCAGGATGACAAGCGTGGCCCTGGAGAGGACCATGGCCCTAAGTTCCTCGTTCACCAGCGCGCCGCCCCCCAGGGAGACCACCCAGCCCTGCCCCTGGAGGGCGTCGGCCACCGTTTCAAACTCGTGCTTCCGAAAGGCGGGCTCCCCCAGGGTGGAGAAGATCTCCGGCACCGTCATGCCTGCCCTTTGCTCAATAACCCGGTCGGTATCCGCAAACTCCCTGCCCAGCCTCCGGGCCAGCTCCATGCCGACGCTGGTCTTCCCCGAGCACATAAAGCCGCCTATGAAGATGTTTCCCTGCCCCGTATTGTTAGTTTTCGCCGACATGAAGATTCCACCCTTCCGCATGTTGTTTGTAAGTTGAAAATCTTTGTTTTAAATCTTCCATGGTGTCGCCGCCGAACTGCTCCGCCACCGCCGTCCCAATAATCCAGGCCGCTGCTGCTTCAGCTACCGCTGCCGCCGCCGGTACTGCGCAGGCGTCGCTTCGCTCGCTGTGAGCCTCCATGGGCATGTTTGACGCGATATCGAAGGACGGCAAACCCTTTTTCATTGTGGGGATGGGCTTCATGGCGGCCCGGATGAAGACTTCGCCCCCGGTGGTCATGCCGCCTTCCACCCCGCCGGACCTATTGGTGTCCCTCGTCCAGCGGCCCTCTCGCACCGTGAGAGGATCGCGAACGTCCCCGCCTGACAGAAAGGACGAGGTAAAGCCCTCGCCGAACTCCACTCCCTTGATGGCGGGGATGGCCATTACGGCCCCGGCAATCCGTCCATCAAGCCTTCTGTCCCACTCGGTGAAAGAGCCTATCCCTGCGGGCAGCCCCGTAAGCGAGACTACGAAGGTCCCCCCCAGACTGGTTCCCTCTTCTTCCGCCAGCTCAATTCTGCGCTTCAGGGCGGGCTCGTCCTCCTCCCTGGCTACGCCGAGGTCCGACAGAGCTGCCCGCCTCCATTCATCGCAGGAGGAGGGAAGGGCCGCGCCGACTCCGCCGATGGACTGCACGGCGCTTCTCACCGTTACGCCAAGCTCCTCCAGTACCAGAGCCGCCAGGGCGCCCGCCAAGGTCCTGGGGGCGGTGGACCGGGCGCTTGCCCGTTCCAGAATATTTCGCATGTCGGCGGAGTTGAACTTAAT
>JAAYQT010000324.1 GCA_012519165.1 Synergistaceae bacterium | reverse complement strand
TTCAGGCTGACCGTCAGCCTTGGGGTGGCGGCCTGGAAAAAAACTTTCCGGAAGGCCGACGAACTCCTGGTGGAGGCCGATAACAACCTTTACAGGGCAAAGGAAGATGGCCGGAACAAAGTAGTCGGATAACTAAAATTTAAACTTGATTTCCGAAAGGAGAAAACCGTGTTTTCAGACCTCCGCAGACCCGCGCTCTTGGCCGTACTGGTTATTTTTCTGGCAATCCCCTGCTTCCCGCCGCCAGGCGAAGCGAAAACCATGGACGAACTTTTTACGGCCCGGGAGTGGGAGGCGCTGGACTCCCTTCTTGAAAAATCGGGCGGGCGCCTCTCCCCCCGGGAGCTCTCATTGGCGGCAAACTCCCTCTGGTACCGGGGAAAATGGGAAAAGTCGCTGGAACTTTTACAAAAAACGGCCCCCCACTGGCCTGAATCCGTTAAGCCTTACGGTCAGCTGGTAACAGTCCTGGGCCTTGAAAGGACAGGGCGGAAGGATGAAGCGCGGGCCTATGCGGAAAAAATTCTGCCCTCCGCCCCTGAGGATACGGGGTACTATATCGCCTACGCCCTCTACCGTATGACTGGAGAAAAGGACTTCGCCGCCAAAAAAAAGTACCTCCAGAAGATGTACTCCCTGGCGTCTAACCAGTCGCAACAGACTACCGCCCTGACAAACCTCCTCGCCCTTCCCGGCGACAAGACCGCCTACGCCCTGAACCTGCTTGGCATGCTTCCCAGGAACAGCGCGGCCCTTAAAGTCCTGGAGGGTCTGCCCAAGCCCTGGAACGCAGAAGTAAACTTTGCCCTGGGCTACGCCGCCTACCTCCGGGGCCAGTATTCAAAGGCCGTGCCCCTGCTCAAGGCCGTCCCCTACGACTCCCGAAACGGCAGAAAAGCCCGCTACTACAGGGCTTTTTCCCTGTACAGCCTTAAAAAGTACGGCGAGGCCCTGGAGCTCTGGAGTCCTCTGGCCCGAAAGGGTACGACCTACGCCGAATCCTCCATCCGCAGAATTTCAATCCTGGCGGACAGGGCGCAGAAAGAACGGGCCCTCCGGGTGCTTCGGGAGATAGCCGAATCCAGGGAGGGCGCAATAAAGGCAAGGGCCTACTACTCCCTGTCCACCCACGCCTCCGGCAAGGAGAAAAGGGACTACGAGGAAAAGGTCATCGCACTCATCCCCGACTCGTCCTTCACCACCCGCATTCTGTACGGGCGGGGGTGGGACCTTTGGAAAAAAGGGGATATAAAAGGCGCGGTTGCCCAATGGGAAAAGAGCGTTACCGCAGGGATGGATAACAGCTGGAAACCCAGGGTTCTCTACTGGATTGCCAAGGGGCGGGGGCGCCTGGGCGAGAAGGAAAAAGAAAAGGCGGTCCGGGCAAGGATAGTCAAAAATCACCCCCTTTCCATCTACGCCTTCCTGAGCGGCGGCGAGAAACTGGCCATAGCGCCTGAAATCCCTCCCTCCCTTGCAAACGACGGGCCATCGGAGCTGGAGCGCTGGGGCTTTATTGTCTACGCCCGGTGGCAGCTGCTGGCCAAAGGCGACGCCAAGTCCCTGTTCCGGGCCGCCAGGCTTGCGGAGTGGAGCGGCGACCATCAGGCCTCTTACGCCGCCATTGGCAAAATCGCCGGTGAGATAACCAGGGGGCCGAAGTTTTTCAGAAAAGGAATGGAGTACCTCTACCCCCGCCCTTTCTATGAGGACGTGAAAAAGGCGGCGGAAAAATTCAAGGTGGAGGACAACCTGGTCTGGGCCATCATGCGGCAGGAGAGCGCCTTTAACCCCAACGCCACAAGCTGGGTGGGGGCGGGGGGACTGATGCAGCTCATGCCCGGAACGGCCAGGGGAGAGGCGAATACGCTGGGGATGAAGAGCTACAACATCTACAACCCTGAGCAGAATATAACCATGGGGACCGCCCACATAGCAAGGCTGCTGAAATCCTTCGGCAATGTGGAGCAGGCAGTGGCGGCCTATAACGGAGGGGCGGGATCCGCCAGGCGGTGGCTTGCGGGAAGAAAGGACGTGCCCCTGGACGAGTGGATTGAATCAGTCCGGTTTGAGGAGACCAACGACTACGTCAGAAAGGTCATGGCAAACCTGCACATCTACAGGTCCCTCTACGGAACTCCCCCTTCTCCGGAGTTAGCCCCCGAGTCAACGGGGGAAGACCTTCCCGAGGAGAGCGCCGGGGATGCCGAGGACAGGGAAGACGAGGCGCCTTCAGGGACTGACGAAGGCGGAAAGTAAAGAAAGCCCCCGGCAAGCCGGGGGCTTTCTGAATGGGTTTACTTTGCCCCGTCGCCGGGCCTGCAGGAGGGCAGCTCCCTCAGCCCTTCAAGGGCCGCCTCGAAATGACGCCACTCAAGCAGGAAATCTCCGTTATTTCCCGTTTTGAGATAATCCCTTACGGCCAGCATGGCCGCTTTTTTGCAGACAAAGGCTATGTCGCCGCCCGTCCGTCCGTCGGTTAGCCGCGCCAGGGTGCTTATCCGCACCTCGGAAGAAAGAGGCTTTTTTCGCAGGTGGATTTCAAAAATCTTCTCCCGGGCAGGGCCGTCGGGCCTGGGAAGCTCCAGAATCAGGT
>JAAYQT010000323.1 GCA_012519165.1 Synergistaceae bacterium | reverse complement strand
CCGATGTACGGTGCGCCCCCCTTGTCAAACTGACCCTCGTGGGCATTGGTTGCAATTTCGATAGCCCTCCTGAGCATGGACATTGGCAAGTCCTCCTTTCCGGCCGACAGAAGACGGCCCCGTCATGAGCGAAGGACCGGATGCAGCCCCTCCCCCGGGAAAAGGAAATTTGCGCATGGAAGCTTTTTAAAAAAACTGGGAAAAAAGAAAGGAAATGTTCCAAGCTAAAATATACTCTTAATGCCATGCTATGTCAAGGAAAAAAAATTAATAAGCACGGGTTGAAGAGGGCTGTCCCTATGCAAGTGCGGTTTCCTCCCCCCGCTCCGAACAAAGAGGCCCAGCCGGAGAAAATTAGTCCTCTATCAGCCTCAATCTTTTGGCCATCTCGTCATTAATGACAACTACGTTTCCCGAAGGGAAGCCCCAAATCCTTGCGGCGCTCCATAATGATTTTTGAAGGGCGTCGCTGACAGGCTCAAGCCATTCCTTTTTATGGCCGCGAAGAACGAGGATCAGCTTTATCTCAAGCGCTGAAAAATCCTGTTTCAGGAAGCCGTCCGGTAGGTCGCAGTATTCAGTGTGTCGCCCTAAAAGGGCCGCCGCAAAAAGGCAAAGGCTGCTGTTCAGCTTTGCCTTTACCTCCCCGATAAAATCCTTGAATCTCATGTTGTTTTCAGGCCTGGGGGAGGACGATTTTGCCTCCACCAGCCAGAGTGAAGGGGATTTGGAAAGGGCGGGGGCCGGTTTTTTCAAAAGCAATAACTCCGCGGTAGGTACCTGTCCCCGTCCGAGATTAACATGGCAGTAAAGGCGGCTTTTTTCTATATGGAATACGGAGTCCTCATCAAAGGGGCCGAAAGCCATTCCCGACTCCCTGATTTTAACGCCCCCTTGCCGGCTCATCGCAGGCTTAACTCGACCTGTTCTTCGTAAAGGCGCACAGATTCATCCACGATGGAGTTATCCGGCAGCCCGTCTGCAAGATCGCCGGCAGTCCAGATGCCCCCGGATTCGGACAGGATGGGGATGGAGATCTCCTTCTTCCTGCTTATTAACAGGAGCTTTTTCAGCACGAAGTAGGAGTGGGTGGCCATAAAGAACTGAATCCCCCGCTCGGCTAGCAGTGCCAGAATATCAAGAAATACGGAAATGCCCCCGGGGTGAAGTGCGGCCTCCACTTCGTCTATAAACACGACAGACTGGGGAGAGAGGTAGCGGTTCCCGAGAAGGGTATCCAGAATCGCCAGTTTTTTAACGCCCTCCGCAATAATCCCGAGGGCGTATTTTTCGTTTCCCTTTTTGAAATACCAGCGGCGGTCTGTTTCGTCGTACTCCATCCTGCCGCCCAGCAACTCCCGGAGGCGCCTGCGCGAGTCGGCAAACTCCGGAAAATTTTTCCCCCTGGTCGGGCTGATATTTAACACCTTCGCAAGATCAAAATACGTGTCGTCAAAACCGAAAAGCTGGTCCACCTCCCGGGATTTTAAAATAAGATGATGAAGGGACAGAACCTCCTTGGCGGGGATAAACACGGAATTCCCTTCAAGAGGCGGCCCTTCATAATGCGCCTTCGTTATCTGTTTTGCCGTATCCCTGCCGAAGGAGAAGGATACCTTGTTATCGTCGACAAGGGCCTCGAATGAAAGGGGGTTGTCGCTCCCCTTTGTAACCAGGTCTCCAATCCTGTCGGGCTGGAAGGTCCAATAAAGTTTCCTGGCCAGTATCTCAGTAAAGGAGGATTGCCGCTCGTCCCCCCGGGCAAAAGTCTCCAGGGAGCGGACAACCGAATAAACGGCCTTCAGAAGGAATGTCTTCCCGGCCCCGTTTT
>JAAYQT010000322.1 GCA_012519165.1 Synergistaceae bacterium | reverse complement strand
AGAAGACTGTGGCGGAGGCCCTCCAGGGGGAGTTCCGAAAGGCGGGGGTTAAGCTTGTGCTGGTGGGGGAGGAGAACGACTCTTTCCTGAACCGCCAGAAGGACGGGGACTTCGGCATTATTTACAATGAGACCTTCGGCGCGCCCAACGAGCCCCACGCCATGGTAAGCTCCATGCTTGTGCCCTCCCACGCCGACTACCAGGCCCAGATAGGCCTGCCCATGAAGAAGGAGCTTGACGCCATGATCAACGAGGCGCTGGTGAGCGTGGACGAGGGGCGGAGGCGGGAGCTGTACAGGGAGTTTCTTACAATCCTCCACGAGGAGGCGGTCTACCTGCCCCTTACGTACAAGACCCTGGTTAAGCTTCATTCGAAGGATCTCCAGGGGGTCGAGTTCACCCCGATTAAACAGGCAGTTCCCTTCGAGCGCATGTTCCGCAAGTAGGCTGCGCCCCCTTCGGGGGGTTTTTTGAACAGGAGGCGCTTATGGGCCGTTATATTTTGAGGCGTATTTTAACTCTTATCCCCATTTTGTTTGTAGTGTCGGTGGTGGTGTTCCTTATTCTGCGGATGGCGAAGGGCGACCCCGCCATGGCCTACCTGCGGATGTCCAACATCCCCCCTACCGAGCAGGCCCTGGCTGAGGCCAGAATAGAGCTTGGCCTGGACAAGCCGGTGGCGGTCCAGTACGCCGACTGGTTTATGAAGGCGCTTAGGCTGGATTTCGGCCGCTCTTACGTTACGGGCAGGCCGGTGCTTGAGGAGATTATGCACTATCTGCCCGCCACCCTGGCGCTGGCCGGGGCGGGGCTCCTGCTGACCATGGCGGTGAGCGTGCCCTTCGGCGTCCTGGCCGCCATGGGGAAGGACAGGCTCCCCGACCACCTTATGCGGGCCTTCTCCTTCGTTGGGGTATCCATGCCCAACTTCTGGCTGGGGCTGCTGCTGGTTTACCTGTTTTCGGTGAAGCTGGGGTGGCTGCCGCCCATGGGTCGGGGAGGGGCGGGGCACATGCTGATGCCAGTGGTGACCCTATCCTTTATGTCCATTGCAATTAACGTGAGGTTCCTGCGCGCAGGGCTGCTGGAGCATATCAGGTCCCGCTCCGTGCTTTTCGCCAGGGCCAGGGGGGTCTCCGAGGGGCGCATTACCTGGATTCACGTTATGCGCAACGCCATGATCCCGGTGGTCACCTCCATGGGGATGCACCTGGGGGAGATGCTTGGCGGAGCGGTTATAGTGGAGAATATTTTCTCCTGGCCGGGGGTTGGCCGGTTTGCGGTGCAGGCGGTGTTTAACCGGGATTACCCTACGTTGCAGTGTTTTATCCTGATGATGACGGTAATCTTCGTGCTGTGCAATCTCTGCGTGGACATCCTCTACGCCTTTATCGACCCCCGCATCAGGCTTGCAGGAGAGCAGCGATGAGTACGGCCCTGCTGCAAAAGAACACGGTGCGGCTGTCCCTGGTTCTGCTGGTTATTGTGGGCGCGGTTGCGGTCTTTGCCCCCTGGCTGGGCCTGCCGGACCCGGAGGAGGTCAACCTGGCGGAGAAGCTTGCCCCGTCGGGCCCGGGCCACCTTCTGGGGACGGACCACCTGGGGCGGGACGTGCTGGCGCGGCTAGTCTTCGGGGCGCGGACCTCCATCGGCTCCGTCTTTGCCATCCTGCTGCTGATAGCGCTGTTCAGCACCCTCGCCGGGAGCGTGGCGGGGTTCGTTGGGGGCGCCGTGGACAGCGTGATTATGCGTATCTGCGATATTTTCCTCACCTTTCCCACCCTTATTTTGGCCATGTTCTTTGTGGGCATTCTGGGCACGGGGCTTACCAACGTGATTCTGGCCATCTTCCTCACCCACTGGGCGTGGTACGCCCGGATAGTGCGGGGGATTGCCCTGTCGCTGAAGTCCAGGGAGTACATTCTGGCGGCCAAGGTCGCGGGCACAAGGGGCTTCAGCCTGGTGGCGCGACACATTCTTCCCGCCATGGCCCCCCAGGTGCTGGTGCTTGCCACCCTGGACATAGGCCACATGATGCTCCACGTGGCGGGCCTCTCATTCCTGGGGCTGGGGGTTCAGCCCCCCATGCCGGAGTGGGGGGTAATGATAGGGGACGCAAGGCAGTTTATCTGGACGGAGCCCCAGCTTATGCTCTACCCCGGCCTTGCCATATTCATTGTGGTAATGGCCTTTAATCTGTTAGGCGACGGCCTGAGGGACGCCCTGGACCGGTCCGGCATGCTGGAGGAGAGGGTAAGATGAAGGCCCTGCTTGAAGTCCGGGGGCTTGAGATTGAGACCGCAGCCAGGCCCGCGAGGGAGCTGGTCAGGGGGGCCTCTTTCTCAGTCTTCGCCGGCGAGACCACCTGCGTGGTGGGCGCAAGCGGATCGGGTAAGTCGCTCTCCTGCCTCTCAGTGCCGGGGCTGCTTCCGCCGGGCGTGAGGAAGACGGGCGGGGAGGTGCGGTTCCGGGGGGAGCGGATTGACAACTTGCCAAAGGAGGCCCTGCGCCGCCTACGAGGCACGGCGATCTCCATGGTTATGCAAAACCCCATGAGCTGCTTCGACCCCGTCTTTACCATTAAAAGCCACTTTCTGGAGACCATTGCGGCCCACGAAAGACTGAGCCGCAGGGAAGCGGACGAAAAGATGATGAGCGCCCTCGCCGAGGTGGGATTTGACGACGGCGCCAAAATTCTGGCGGCCTACCCCTTTCAGCTGAGCGGCGGCATGCTCCAGAGGGTGATGCTGGCCATGGCCCTCTCCCTGGACCCGGCCCTGCTCATCGCCGACGAGCCCACCAGCGACCTGGACACCGTGGCCCAGGCCAGGGTGCTGGACCTGATGGACGCCGCCCGGCGGGGCCGCAACATGGGCGTTCTGCTGGTAACCCACGACTTCGGCGTTGCCGCCAAAATGGCAAGCTCCATCGTGGTGATGGACGGCGGACAGGTAGTGGAGACGGGGGAGGCGGGCGCCATCTTTGCCGCCCCTGTCCACGAGAGCGCAAAGGCCCTGGTGGCGGCCCACGAAAAGCTGTGCGCGCCCCTTGCGGCGGAGGGGGTGGAGGTATGACGGCCCTTCTTTCGGCAGTAGACGTTCAGCGGTTTTACCGCAGGGGCGGCATTTTCAGGCGAGGAGAGCGGCTTCACGTCCTTAAGGGCGCCACTCTGGAGATAGGCCGGGGGAAGGCGGTGGGCCTCGTGGGCAGGAGCGGATGCGGAAAGAGTACCCTGGGCCGCATTCTGCTGGGCCTGGAGCGTCCCGACTGGGGCTCGGTGTTTTTTAAGGGGAAGGATATCTCCGCAAAGGACGGAGGGGAGTTTGCCAAATTCCGCAAGTCAGTGCAGGTGGTCTTCCAGAACGTACAGGGCTCGGTAAACCCCCGGATGACCGCCGGGGAGATTATTGGCGAGCCCCTGCGGAACTTCTTTGGCATTTCAAAGAGGGAGGCGGTGGAGCGGTCCCGCCCCCTGCTGGAGCAGGTGGGGCTGAAAGGCTCCGACGCCGACAAGTTTCCGCCCCACTTCAGCGGCGGGGAGCTTCAGCGGGTGTGCATAGCCAGGGCTTTGGCCCCGGAGCCGGAGGTCATCGTCTTCGACGAGGCGGTGAGCAGCCTTGACATGGTGGTGCAGGCCAGGGTGCTGGAGCTTGTGCAAAAGATCAGGGACGAGCGGGGCCTGGCGTTTTTGTTCATCTCCCACGATCTGCGGGTGGTGGCGGGGCTGTGCGACGAGGTGGCCCTGATGGACGGCGGCGTGATTGCCGCCAGGGAAAGATCGGTGGCGACCCTGGCCAAAACGGGCGGGGCAACTATTGCCCGGATGCTTGAGTCACTGCCTCCGGCGGGGCCGGGGGAGCGGGCTTTTAGATGAATAAAAAGGTCGGCCGTCCCGGTGGACTGCCGACCTTTTTTAAACGCCTGTTTTACAGCGAGTGTTTGCTGAACTGCTCGCGGATGCCCTTAACCGCCGCCGCAAGGGCGTCGGGTTCAAGCACCATCTCCATCATGCTGATCTGCTCTTCCCACTGAGCGGGGTCGCACTCATCGCGAATATCCTGCTCGAAGATGTGGTAAACCGGGAGTCCCAACGGAACTCCTGCGAGGGGGCCTGCAAAGGTCGGGTCGCCGTTGCTCACCGTCTCGGCGTAGATCTCCGCGCCTTCGGCGTCGGAGGAACCGAGGATAACTACGGTGTTTTCGGCTCCGAACTTTTCAGCTGCGTCCTTGACGCGCTGCTGGTTCTGCAGGTCCATCGCTCCTGCGGCGGTTCAGACGAAGCACTCGGTCGCTGAGAATTCGATTACGGCTCCGCTGGCCTTGAGACAAGCCTCCATGGCAGGGCCGGGTACGCCGTCCCTTTCGCCGAGAAGCAGAAGTTTCTTTCCTGCCAGTTTGCTCATTTTTTCACCTCCTCTCAATAAAACCTTTGTTTAAACGCCGCTTAAACGCTGCATATCCCCGCCCACAGAATCCCTTCGGGAAGAAGGAGGGGCAGCAGCGCGTCGGGTTTACCGCAAATTCTGGGGTCCTCCGGCGGGACCTGCTCCTGGGGCTGAAGGTCCAGCTCCACCCCCCGGTCGGAGCAGTTCACCGTGAAGAGGCCGTTGCTTACGTTCAGAAACTCGCCCAGGGCTTCGAAGGCCATCTCGTCCAGGGCGCCCGAAGCCAGTTCGGTATACCTGCGGGCGACGTCGGCCATAACCGGCTCCTTTGCAGACATGAAGGTGACAAACTCCCTGTCGCCCTTCATCGACTGCAGGATAACCACAGAGTCCTTCAGGTCCCTTTCCGAGAGAGGGTCTAGGGCCGCGGCCGGGTCGACGAACCGTATTATATTCCTTACGAAGATTTCGGACCAGACCTTTATCAGGGGGTTTTTGCCCCCCGGCTGCCCGGCGAGGATGGACGAAACGGCCCTGTCAGTGTCGCCTCCCCTGAGGGCGTCGTAGCCTTCGTCGCTGAGGCCTGATTTTTCCCTGAAGAGCTCCAGCGCCCGCAGAAATCCCTCGTGGGAGAGGATGCGGTCCTCCACCAGAATCTGCCCCAGGAGGACGTGCTCGTTTTTCTGGGCGGAGAGCAGCTCTTCAAGTTTTTCCGCAGTCAGGTAGCCCCTTTCAATGGCAATGGTACCAAAGCGTTTGTCCTCCCGCTTTTGGGCCGCGCTCACCTCCCGGACCTGGTCCGGGGTCATGCAGCCCTTTGCAATGGCCAGAATTCCAAGGAGGGGGCGGGCGTCGCCAAGCCGCGCCATGGCCCGGGAGAGGTCGCCGGGGGTTACCATCCGTTCGTTTAGGAGGAACTGGCCGAAGTGCCTGGAAAACATTAATCAAGCTCCCCTTTCAAAATTCTGCGGAGGACGGTGTGGACCGCTTCTTTTTCGAAGGGTTTCTGGATGAAGTCCAGGGAGCCTTCGTCGATGGCGGCCATGAGGTTCTTCTTCGTTCCTGTGGAGGAAGCCATTACCACCCTGGCGGACGGGTCCTTTTCGCGAATTTCGGCCAAGGCCTCCAGTCCCGATTTTTTGGGCATGACAATATCCATAAAAACAAGGTCGGGGCGGTGTTCCAGGTAGAGCTCCACCGCCTCTTCGCCGTTTTTTGCTTCGTAAATAGTCTCAATGCCCCAGTCCTTCAGCATGTAGGCAATGGTTTTTCGGAGTACCGCCGAGTCGTCGCAGATCAGGATTGAATGCTTTTTTTCAGTCAACGGAAAGCCCTCCACATACGGAATTCTCCCCGCGGGGATTTGTTCCTCAAATTATACCACTTATACCACGTTCATTTTTACGAATTTTGACCGTAAAAAGTTGTTTCCCGTCCGCAGGCCTACCGGCGTGGTGTAAAATCTGCCTTAAGGCCGGCGGGTAAATTCGCAGGCGCGGGGAGGCTTGGGCTATGGGCTTGTTTAAAGGGTCAACGGAGAAGAATGTAGAAGTAGATTCTGAAAAGTGCCGGGGCTGCGGCGCCTGCCTGGAAGTGTGCCCCCGGGGCGCGCTGGAGCAGGGAGAGGAGATGAACTCCAGGGGGTTTACTCCCGTAAGGGCCGCTCATCCCGAAAAGTGCGTCAGATGCGGCCTTTGCGCAGTATTGTGCCCGGAAAAGGCGATCAGGATGAGGAAGTAGAGTTTGAAAAATAATATTCCCTAAATCGTCTACATGAAAAATATCTTGCAGATATTTGATGTTAGTGCTATGGTCTTGATAGTTTTTAAAGTCGGCAGCAGCTATGCGGATTATAAAGTTATTGAAGCGGGTTGAAAGGGTGATAGGGCATGAAGCTCAGCAACAGGGTAGTTCGTCTTGTACCTTCGGCAACAAACGCAATGGCCACAAAGGCTAAAGAGATGAGGGCGCGGGGCGAGAGCGTAATTTCTTTTACAACCGGCGAGCCGGATTTCGATTCTCCCGGCAAGGCGTTTAACTTCGCCGTCCAGGCAATGGAAAAAGGCGAGACTCATTATACGCCAACCGGAGGAATTCCCCGACTCAAAAAAGCTGTTGCAGCATACTATCAAAAACACTTCAATCTATCTTACGATCCCAAGGAAATTATAACCGGTACCGGGGCCAAGCAGCTGTTGTTTGAAGCCCTGGGGTGCCTGGTCGACCCGGGCGACGAGGTAATTCTCTTTGCCCCGGTATGGGTAAGCTATTTTGAGCAGATAAGAATGTTCGACGGCATGCCGGTAGTGCTTAACACGGGGCCTCGGGACTTTTTGCCCTCGCCTGAAGAGTTTGAAACAGCAATCACAGAGCGGACGGTAGCCGTGATGCTTAACAATCCCAATAACCCCTCTGGAGCCGTTTACCCCTCTTCCCTGCTGAAAACGCTTACAAAAATTGCCCTCAGACACAACCTGGTGATAATTAATGATGAAGTCTATGAAAGACTGGTGTACGGCGTTTCTTACGCGCCCCATCTTCTTGAACTTGTCCCCGAGGCTCGGGAGAACGTTCTCAATATAAACGGAGTCAGTAAAAGTTATGCAATGACGGGATGGAGGCTGGGGTACGGTCTTGGCCCGGAAAAACTCGTCAAAGCCATGACATCCATGCAGGGGCACGTAACGTCCAATGCCAGCTCCGTGTCCCAGTGGGCCGCCATTGGCGCGCTGGAAGAGGCGGACGGGGACGTTGAAATAATGAGGACTGTCTACGAAGCGCGAAGAAATCTTATGATGGAAAAATTAAGCGCGATCCCCGGAGTGGATTTTTACAGGCCAGAAGGCGCATTTTATGTTTTTGTGAATATAAAACCCTATCTCGGCAAATCGTACGGAGGGTTGCTCCTGGACGACGACGTACAGTTTTGCGAGGCAATTTTAAAAGAAAAAGGCGTAGGCCTTGTTCCCGGGTCGGCGTTTATGTACCCGGGATACGTCAGATTTTCCTACTCCTGTTCCGAGGCGGACATCACGGAAGGTCTTTCAAGATTTGGGGATTTCGTACACGGTTTGAGATAAGACCGGGGAAAAAATGCGCGAAATTCCCTAAATTTACGATACCAACCTGCCTGCATAGACAAACAGGGAGTGAAAAAGATGGTTGAGCTACTTGACTGCACTTTAAGAGACGGAAGCAATGTGGTCGGCTCCGGTTTTTCCGGGGAAGCGACGGTTAAAATTATTGAAGCCCTGGTAGATAGCGGCGTTAAAGTAATAGAAATGGGCCATTCCAGCGGTCTGGGCGGTAATAATTCCGGAAAAAAACCTGCGCCTCTATCGGATGAAGAGTACGTTGAAACCGCTGCCCCCTACTTCTCAAAAGCGGAGATCGGCATGTTTTGTCAGCCCAAATGGGCTGCAAAAGAGGCTGTAAAATCCGTAGCCGCCCGGGGGCTCGGGTTTCTGCGTGTGGGGATAAATGCCGGCCACTCATCGACGGCGTCTGAATTAATAGGCGAGATCCGTAGTTCGGGAATGAAGGCCAGAACAAGCCTTATGAAAGCATACGTCCTCTCTCCGGCGGAACTCGCTAAAGAAGCCTCTTTGCTTGAGAAATCCGGGGCTAACGCGGTTACCATCATGGATTCTGCAGGTTACATGCTCCCCGATGACGCGGCGGAGTACGTCAAGGTTTTAAAGGACGCGGTTTCAATCCCTGTGGGCTTTCACGGCCATAATAACCTTGGCCTTTCAGTAGCTAACGGTCTGGCTGCCTGGAGGGCCGGCGCAGATTCTGTTGACTGCGGCGTTATGGGGATGGCAAGGAGTGTCGGTAACATACCCACAGAAGCTTTCATTGCAGTTTTGCATAGGCTTGGCGAGGGGCTGGAGTACGATTTGCACACCCTGCTGT
>JAAYQT010000321.1 GCA_012519165.1 Synergistaceae bacterium | reverse complement strand
GCTGTCCGATGAGGACAGGGCCGTTATTTCAGAGGCCTGCTCGAAGGTTACCGAGATGAGCATCGACCTGGCCGAGAAGGACCAGATCAAGAGCCTGGAGCTTATGAAGGAGGAAGGCGTGGAGGTTTACTCCTATACCCGGGAAGAGCTTACCCCGCTGTTTTCCCGCGTGGCTTCCACGTGGGAGAAGTTGGGCGAAAAGCTGACGAAGGAGCTTGTGGAAGATCTGATAAGCCGCCACGCGGAGAAATAGTTTAAGATAATAAAAGGGCTGAAGCCTGGCTTCAGCCCTTTTATTTTTGTTAGCCCCTATTTCCAGGGCGACTCCGGCAGGTCTATCTCCAGCTTTATTTCCAGGGAGTTGCTCCCCGACTTTATAGTTCCCGTGTATTTTTCATAACCAAAGATTCCGGCGCCGTCTGCGGTCGCTTTCAGGACTTCTTTGTCCGAACTGAGCATTCCGCCCTCCGAGACCGCTGTAAAGGTCAGGGTTGAGGCGACGTCCCAGGCAAATTCGTACTTTTCGCCGAAGACGGGCTTCGCCTGGCCTTTGACGGTTTTGGTCCTAAGGACTTCCTTGCCGTCTTTTAAGATTGACACCCTAATGTCCGGAGAGCCCCAGAAGGAGTCCTCGGCTGTAAAATCGCCCTTAACTATGGTGATAACCGCCTTGCCGCCTTCCCGGACGGCGCCAAGGAATGCAGCCGCTTTCGCCGCCTCCGACGCTTCTTCCGACTCAGGCCACAGGGCTTCGAAGGCCGAAAGCTTTTCCATTACAGGCTCGATCTGAGCGGCGTCTTTTATCTTTTTCAGTTCTTCGAAGTCGCTCTTGCAGGAGTCGAGATGGGCCTTTTTAAGGTTTTCAAGTTTTCCCGCCAAAAGCTTTTTGGCCTCGGACAGGGCGGCGGCGCTCATGTCGCCGAGGCCGGCTTTTTCAATGCTTTCCGATACCGTCTCCATGGAGGTGGCGTAAAGCTCCTTTGCGCCGGCATAGTCGCCCTTTTCGGTTAAAGCGGTGGCGCTCTCGTCCGTCTTATGCCACTCTGCGGAGATAAGGTCCGAGAGTTTTTTCTCAAAGGCGGCGGCTATCTCACCGGAACCGGCGGGGTAGTCCTCCCAGGAGAGCTTAAGGTCGCCCATTCTGTCCACAAGGGCTTTGAAGGACTCCATGCCGCTGATCTCCCCTGCAATTTTTTCAGCCTCGCCCTTTGCTATGGCTACAATCCTGTCCTCCAGGGCTTTTTTAGGCGCGGGAGGCATTTCTGTAAATTTTGCCAGCGTCCCTTTTATCGAGGCAATGTCTGCGCCCCCGTCGGAAACTATTTCATCCGCCATGCTGACGTACCGGCTCTCAAGGGCTTCGGCCAGCGTCTTGCCAACCTCTGCGGGCAGGCCTTCTTTTTTAATGTAAGCCGCAAGCTTTTCAATTCCCTCGGCAGCGGGGAGGGCCGCGGCCCCGGCTATCCATTCCCTGGCCGTGGCATTCCATTTTTCCGCAATAAGCTCTTTCCATGCGGAGGCCTTTTCAAGGGCAAGTTTTTTCAGTTCATCGTCCGCCGCCGGGTTAGAGGCGATTTTTTGGGAAGATTCTATAAAGGCCTCAATTTCCTCTATGGCGCTCTCGGGCTTCAGCATGTCCGCCCAGGAGGCAAAAAGCTCCCCGGCTTTTCCGGCGCCGTCCTTCTTCCACTGTTCGGGAAGTTTGGGCATATAGTCCAGCCATCTTTCGATAAAGGCAAAAGCCTCGCCGCCATTTTCGCCGCCCTCTTTCAGTGTCGGGGCAGTTTTCCCAAGGAGGGCCTGGCCGGCCTCAAAATACCACGCCATGGACCGGACTTTTTCATAATTTGCCTTGTTCAGCTTTTCAAATTCCGGGTTTGCCAGGTATTTCTCCACCCTGCCGGCCGCCTCAAGATACGTTTCGGACTTTACGTCCGGCATCCGCCCGGCATCAAGGCCTTTCAGCAGGGGGTCTAGAGCTGAGAATTCCGCCTTTTCATAGGCTTTGTAAATTCCATGCCTTACCCTTTCCTTATCGGCGCCGCCCCGGAGGGAGGAGGGGACGAGGGGGATAGGATCCGGGAAGATATAGCCTCTTTCATAGGAGTTCATAATCTTAAGGGCTTCATCGAATTGGGAGGCCGCCGTCAGCTTTGCTATTTCGTCCTTCGTCCTGCCCCACCCCCGGAGGTCCAGGGCCCAGGTTCCAAGGGCGGTTAAAACAAGAAGGGCAGCTATGGCAATGAGGATGGACCTTACTTCCCTTTTCTTTTTGTTTATTTCATTCATAGTTTTATAAAGCTCCTCCATGGGTTTTATGACGTTCTGCGGTTTGTACTCCTTGGGCAGCGTGCAGAAATCGGCCCAGTCGCCTATTGCCGTGACCTTGTAGGCCTTAACGGCGCCCGGAGTTTTAAGAAGGTAATCCGCCAGGGGGCTCTCCTCGTCCAGTTCCGGGGCAAACAGACCGGTCATCTTTTCTGCAAGCGCTTCCGCAGTCGCCTCCGGGACGGCGTCGCCCTTGGTAAACAGGAATACTACCGGCG
>JAAYQT010000320.1 GCA_012519165.1 Synergistaceae bacterium | reverse complement strand
GATTGCGGCAAGAATGCTTTTTCGGTTCATGTAAATCACCTCGTCAAAAATAAATCTATCACAAAGCCCGGTTTCGGGCGCGGGTAAAATGCCTATTCCGCCCGGGGCCCTTACAGCCTCTCAATGGTATTATATTGCACAAAGAAGGATTTTTGCGGACGGAGGTGGCTCTTCCATTGAAAAAAGTCAGCATTCTGAACCACGTGATCGGCCCCGTCATGAGGGGGCCGTCAAGCTCCCACACTGCGGGTCCCTGGCGGATTGCCAAAACTGCCGTCAATCTGCTGGGGGCGGCGCCCGAGAGGGCGGTTTTTTCCTTCGACCCGTCAAGTTCGCTGGCGGTCTGCTTCCGCGACCAGGGAAGCGACCTGGCCTTTGCCGCCGGTCTGTTGGGACGACCCCTTACCGACGGGGATTTTCCGCAAATCCTCACTCTGGCTTCAAACCTTGGCCTGGACGTGGAGTTTAAATGCGCTCCCTTCCCCGGAGCGGACCACCCTAACAGCTCCCTTCTTGAACTGTCAGGCGGCGGCAGGACCATAACGCTTCACAGCAAGTCAACGGGCGGAGGTTCCTTCGTGATTGCGTCGTTCAACGGGGTTCCGGTAGAAATTACGGGAGAGTCTTACATAATTGTAATTGAAGAGCCGAATTCCCCTGAAGAGATTGAAAGAATTCTGGATGGCGCAGGGTGGAAGACGTCTCTGAAGGAGAAGGGCGGCCTGAAGATTATTTTCGGCGTCTCCTCCGCTCCGCCGCCGGGAAATTTTCCGGCCCTGATCGCTGAAAAGGCCGGCGGGGGCGCCATCTTCACGTCTGACCCCGTGATGGCCCCCATGCCCGGGGAGGCCCTCTTCAAAAACGGGGAAGAGCTGGCATCCCTGGCCCGCGAAAGAGGCTTGACCATGGGTGACGCCGCCCTTGCGTCGGAGGCGTCCCTACTCGGGGTGAGCGGGGACGAGCTAACGGGCGAGATGGGGCGCAGGCTGGATATTATGCTGCAAGCCGTTAAAAAAGGGCTGGCCGGGGAATCGGCCCCCATGAAGCTGCTCAGGCCCTTCGCCGGCGGTCTGTGGGAATCGCTGACCAAAGGAAAGGTTTTTACGGGAGGCCCCCACGCCAGGGCGGCGGTAAGGGCCATGGCGGCCCTCCACGAATGCTCCTCGGGAGGGGTAGTGTGCGCCGCCCCCACCGGAGGTGCGGCGGGCGTCCTGCCCGGAGTGATGGCAACCCTGGCGGAGGATTTCGGGGTAAAAAGAGACGCCCTTATAAGGGCCCTCTGGGCTGCGGGGGCGGTTGGTTGTCTGCACGACCTTAAGAGCACCTTTGCCGCAGAGGTAGCCGGGTGCCAGGTGGAGATAGGCGCCGCCGGGGCCATGGCTGCCGCCGCTGTTACCGAGGCGGCCGGCGGGACGGTAAAACAGGGCTGCGATGCAGCCGCCACAGTTTTCCAGAATATGATGGGCTCCGTGTGCGACCTTATCCAGGGGGTAGTGGAAATTCCGTGCCACAGCAGAAACGGAGCCCTGGCCTCCCAGGCATTCCTCTGCGCCGACATGGTTCTG
The DNA here is from genome assembly GCA_012519165.1 of Synergistaceae bacterium. GTDB lineage: Bacteria > Synergistota > Synergistia > Synergistales > Aminobacteriaceae > Aminivibrio. The sequence continues at coordinate 1,191 of JAAYQT010000320.1, read as the reverse complement.
GCCGGCTACGAGAGCCCCGTATCTTTGGATGAGACCATCGACGCAGTGGACAGTGTGGGGCGGATGATGCCCGAGGAACTAAGGTGCACGTCCCGGGGAGGGATAGCCCTGTGCCCGTCGGCCCGGGCAATGCCCCGCCTGGACAGGATCGCAGGAAAATAAGACGAGGAGGAAGCAAGATGAGCGCAGTGCTTAGCAAGGTGGAAGGCGCAATAGGAACGATAACGCTGAACCGCCCCGAGGCCATGAACACTTTTAACGAGGAGCTTGCGGCAGGCCTTAACGAATCTCTGAGGGCCATGGAGTCGGACGAAAACGTTCGGGTGGTCATAGTGGAGGGCGCAGGGAAAAATTTTTCAACCGGCATCGATTTAAAAGAATATCTCTCTAAAGAAAGACACGAAATAAGGGAGTTTCTGTCCAAAATGAACGTCCACAACCACACCCTGGCCTCAATGACCAAGCCGGTGATTGCGAAGGTCCGCGGGTATGCTCTGGCCAACGGCACGGGGCTATCTCTGGCCTGCGACTACGTGGTGGCCTCCGACGATGCTGTTTTCGGGACTACTGCAATAAACGTGGGGCTTATCTGCCTGGAGCCGGGGTACCAACTGGCCCGGTGGATCGGGGAAAAACGGGCCCTCCAGTACGTGTTAACGGGAGACCTTATCCCCGCCGCCAGGGGCATGGAGCTGGGCTTCGTATGGAACGCCGTACCGGGAGAAAAGCTGGAGGAGGCTGTCCGGGGACTGGCAGACCGCCTTGCGTCAAAAAGCCGCCTCGCCGTTAAAACCGGCAAACGGGGCTTTGAGGCTATGTCGGGACTGCCCCTGCAGAGGGCCGTGGAGATAGGCGGAGAGTTCTTCGCCGCCCTGGCCGGTTCGGAGGACGGCCGGGAGGGAGTGGAGGCCTTCATCGGCAAACGCCCGCCCGTCTATAAAGGCAAGTAGAGGTTCAGTTTAACGTTGCAGGCCGGGTTCCGTCAGGTTGTGTAAAGGCCGTTACCCGGTTCTCTTGTCTGCTGCAAAGGGAAGGGCGGGGGGAAGGCTCTCTTGGAGAAAATCAGAGTGATCCTGTGGGGCCTCGGGACCATGGGGACCCTTATGGCAAAAATAATCGGCGGGAAAGAGGGCATCGAAGTTGTCGGGGCAGTCGACACGGACCCCGGCAAGATCGGCAGGGCTCTGAGCG
>JAAYQT010000319.1 GCA_012519165.1 Synergistaceae bacterium | reverse complement strand
TACGCCGCCGGTGGGGCTGGCGGTCTACGCCGCGTCGTGCATTGCGGGGGCGGACTTCTGGAAGACCTCGAAGCAGTCCCTTCTGCTGGCCCTGCCTGCCTTCGTGGTCCCCTTTCTCTTTGTGTTTCACCCTACGCTGGTGGGTCTTGGCGACGTAACGTCCGTCATCTCGGCGGGAGGAAGCGGCCTGCTCGGCGCCGTGATACTTGGCTCGGGGCTTTCAGGATGGTTTTTTCAGCAAGTTTCTCTTCCTGAAAGGGGAATTCTCATCGTATCGGGCATTCTGCTTATCCTCCCCGGCTGGCCAAGCAATATAGCAGGAATCGCTCTGGCCCTGGCAGTTTGGGCCTTTAGAAAGTTGAGGACCGGCGGCGGCCGACCCGGAAATGCCGCCGGTTTTTAAAGAGGGTAACTTAAAACCCCAAAAGGAGGAAGAAAGATGAAAGGAAAGTTTTGCAAAGGCGTAGCAATTTTAGCGGCGGCAATGTTTTTTTTCGGAGCTCCTCTTGCGGCCTCGGCCCTTGAACTGAAGCAGATTTCCATTGCAAGCGCGGGAACGGCAGGGACGTTTTACATCATGGCCGCGGGCTTTGCCGACCTCTTCGGCAGGGAGCTGGGCGTTAACTCCGTGGCGGAAGTTACGGCAGGCTCGGTGGAGAACGTCAAGCTGCTGGACAGCAAGCGGGTGGAGCTGGGAGTAATGCAGGTGGACGTCATGCTTGACGCCCTTGCGGGAAGGCCTCCCTTCAAGGGGCCGGTGGAGATGACCGCAGTCGCCCCTATGTACCCCAACGTAATTCAGTTTGTAACCCTCAAGGATTCGCCTATCAACTCCTTTGCGGACCTTAAGGGCAAGAAAGTCTCCGTGGGCTCGCCCGGCAGCGGCATTCTCGCCACCAACCAGATCATCCTGGAGACCCTGGGAATGTCCATGAGCGATATCGACCCCCAGTACCTCTCCTTCGCAGAGACCACCAACGCCTTCAGGGACGGCTCCATTGACGCCGCCATTGTTAACACCGCGGCGCCCGCCCCCTGGGTGGTGGACCTTGAGACCAGCCACGAGGTAAAAATTATTGAGCCCACTGAAGAAGAAATAAAGATGTTCACGGAGAAGTACGGTTACTTCGTGTCGGCCAAAATACCTGCGGAGGCCTACAAGTCCATCGATAAAGACGTCTCCACCTTTGCCGTGTGGATCAACCTCTCCGCCCGGAACGACCTCCCGGAGGAGGACGTCTACCAGATGACTAAAACCATCTTTGAAAACACCGACTTCCTAAAGAGCATTCACGCCGTGGGCGCCTACGTAACGCTGGAAAATGTGTCCAAGATCTCGTCCCTGCCCTTCCACCCCGGGGCGGCGAAATACTACGCGGAGCAGGGTATCGAGGTCGGCGCCCCGAAATAGAGAGGAGGAAGGCTGTTGAAAAAAATGCGAGCCGCCATTCTTGGCTGCGGAGTTATTGGAAAGTTTGTGGCCGACCACCTGATCGACGGCGCCGTCCCCGGGTGCGAACTTGCGGCGGTCTACCTGCGGTCGCCCCAGTCCAGGGGAAGGGAGTATCTGGAGTCAAAAAACATCCCCTGGGTAACCAGCCTTGAGGAGCTGATGAAGTTTTCGCCGGACGTGATTGTGGAGGCCTCCACCCACGATACGGTGGTCGCCATGGGGCCGGAGATACTGGCCAGGGGCGTAGACTTTATCCCGCTCAGCCTTGGCGCCTTTGTGGACCCCGGCCTGATGGAGACCATGACGGAGGCGGCTGCAAAAGGAGGAAGCATGCTCCACATCCCCTCCGGCGGGATAGGGGCCCTTGACGCCCTTCAGACGGCGGTTCTCGGGGGAGTGGAGAAGGTGACCATGACCACCAGGAAGTACTCCACTACATGGAAGGGCATCCCCGCAGTGGACGAGCTGGGGGTGGACCTGGATAACCTGAAGGAGCCCCTGCTCCTCTTTGAGGGGCCGGCCCGGGAGTGCATGAAGAAGTACCCCCAGAGCATAAATATAGGCGCCGCTCTCAGCATAGCCGGCATAGGCTTCGACAGGACGATAATCAAGATTTATGCCGACCCCGGCGTAAAGGAATTCAACACTCACGAGATCAAGTGGGAGGGGCCGGCGGGCAAGGTTACGGTACTCTTCGAGAACACCCCCGTGCCCGAAAACCCGAAGACCACCTACCAGGCCTGCCTCAGTACCCTACTGGTGCTCAGGAACATGACCGGAAGGCGGGTCATAGGCGCCTGAGACCGTTTTACTCCCGCCCGGCCAATTCGCCGGGCGGTTTTTTCTAATCTGCGCCCGCAGGCAGGCCCGGCATTCTTTTCTCCCTCCGACCGTTTAATTCCCGGCGACCCGGAAAGGGACTCGCAAAAACCTTATTCCCCTCAAAGAACGGCAAGCCCGCGCAGCTAAATACCTTATAATTCAATATTGTTGTTATATATCGTGCGTCGCTAAAAAAACGCATTCAGATTAAAACTGCCCCAAAGGTAAAATAAGTGTTACTATTTCTTTGATAGACTCAGCATGTCAGAGGGAGGGGAAACGATATGCGTTTCAGACTGTTTTTTTGCATGATGCTTTCAGTCCTGGCGTTTGGCGTCGCCTCCGCTTCGGCGGAGCCGCTGCTCAGGGGGGTTGTAATGGACGAAGGGCAGAAGGGTCTGCCCGGCGTGGCGATATCCGCCTGGGACGGCGAAAGGGTCTACAGGGCCCTTACGGATT
>JAAYQT010000318.1 GCA_012519165.1 Synergistaceae bacterium | reverse complement strand
CGTTATCCGTCCTTTTGGTAGTAGGGTTGTTGCTGGGACTTTCTTCCATGGCCCTGGCAAAGGAGCCGGAGTACAAGTGGAGATTCGGCCAGACATCGGTCAGGGCCTCCCAGGGCGAATCCTACAAACTGTTCTGCGAGCTCATCGGAAAATACTCCGACGGCAGGATCCACGTGGAATTCTTCCCGGACAACCAGCTGGGCACCCTTGACGAGATCTTCCACGCGGTGCAGGTGGGCGACGTTGAGATCTGCGGAGTGGCCCCCTACGTCAACCTGGTTCCCGGCGGGATGTTCAACTGGATGCCCTGGACCGTAGAGTCCTGGGAGGAGTGCAAGATGGCCTTCGCCCGCCCCGACGGCATCCTCTACGTTCCCATGCAGAAGGCCATGCACGAAGTGGGCATGCACATCCTCTTCACCGTGTCCCAGGGTTCCTACGGCATTGGCAACAGCGTGCGGCCCATCAAGACCCCCGAGGACTTCAAAAACCTGAAGATGAGGGTCTCCTCCTCCCTGGGCAGCGTCAGGGGCCTGCAGAACATGGCATCCGGAACCGGAATGACCGTGGAGACCATCCCCTGGGGCGACCTCTACAACGCCCTTGCCAAGGGCGTTGTGGACGGATGCTGGGACATGTGGCCCTCCCTTGTCGAGGAGAGGCACTACGAGGTTATGAAGTACTACACCTCCCTCGACTGGATGTGGGACGCCAACCAGGTGGTTATCAACAAGGACCTCTGGGACGACCTGCCCGAAGACCTCCAGGAGGCCATTCTTAAGGCCGCCGACGAGGCCGAGCTTCACCAGTACGAGATCCAGGAGAGGATGGCCGACGAGTTCCAGAACTTCCTGAAGGCCCAGGATGGTTTCGAAATCTACTATCCCACCGAGGCCGAGAGAGCCCTCTTCCGCGACAAGGCCGAAGCTCTGGGCATCTGGGAAGAGCTCTGCACACCCTGGCTTGAGAAGCACTACCCGGGCCAGAATATGACCCAGAAGATTCTCGACGGACTGAGAGAAAACCGCGAAAAGGTCCAGGCTGCGGGAAAATAGCTATTTTAATGAAGGGGCGACGGAAGTTGCCCCTTCATTCCAACTTCAAGATGATCTGCCATTCAGGGAAGGTGTACAATGAGAAAGATTATCGACTATTTAACCAGGATTGAGTTTGTACTGGCTTCCACCGGGCTTTGCGCGGCAATTGCCCTTACTTTCTGCCAGGTTATCAACCGGTACTGGCTTAACTTTGAAATTATGTGGATAAGCGACCTGGCCCTATTTATCTTCATATTCACCATTTACGTCGCTATCTCTTACGGCGCTTCGGTTAAAACCCATATTGCAGTGGACATGCTGCCTGAATTCCTGTGCGGGGACAGTCCCGTCAGAAAGCATATATTTCAAATTCTTAAATATGCGGTATCCATCGCCATGGTCCTGGGCATGGCTTCCCCGGCCTGGAAGCAGGTTAAAAGGGCTTTCAGGTACCCGGAGTACGCCACGCTGATACGGTGGTTCAACATGAGCTGGTTCTTCTACGCTATGGGGACCATGATGGTGTTGGTAATACTTCACTACCTCTGGCACATCGCCGACAACATGTTTGAACTGAAAAAGCTGGCCTGGGCCTCCAGGAACGAGGGGAAGGGGAGCGCAGATGTTTGATATCGGAACGACAACTACAATTATCGCCTTCCTTGTAGGCATCGCCCTGGGGCTGCCCATAGGATGGCTCTTCATAGGGTCCACCGCCCTGGGCCTCTTTGTGGCCGGGGCCCCGGCCACCTTCATGGCCAACACCTTCTTCCACGCCCTGGACTCGTCCACCATAATGGCCATCGCCTTCTTCGTCTTCGCCGGCGCCCTTATCTCCGAGGCGGGCCTTGCCGACCGTATTGTCAGCTTCTCCTACTCCCTGGTGGGAAGGCTCAAAGGAGGGCTCACCGGGGTTGGCATCGTGGCCACCCTCTTCCTGAGCGCCCTCACGGGCTCGTCGGTGCCCTGCATCGCCGCCCTTATCCCCCTCCTCGTCCCGCGCCTTGAAAAGTTCGGCTACAAGAGGGTATATACCACGGCGCTCCTCTGTTCGTCCAGCTACCTGGGGTACCTCATACCCCCCAGCGTACCTGCCATGATCTACTGCCTGTTGGCAGGTCAGTCGGTGGCGGCCCTTTTCATCGCCACGGTCATTCCGGGAATTCTCCTGGCCCTTGGCTACGGCCTCCTGAACTACTTCATGGTGGACAGGTACACCTTTGAGACGGACGAAAAACCCGTCCTCCCCATAACTTTTTCAGAGTCTGTAAAGGACATCATGAGCACCGGCAAAAAAGCCATCCCGGCGCTGGGCGCTCCCGTCCTCATTCTTGTCGGAATCTACGGCGGGATCTTCACCCCCAACGAGGCGGGGGGCATAGCCGCCGTCTACTGTCTTCTCATAGGATGGTTCGTCTATAAGGAACTGACAAACGAAAAACTCTCCAGGGCTCTCTCAAGCACCGTGGGCACCTTCGGCATGACAACCCTCCTTCTGGCGGGCGGCACCGTTCTCACCAGGTACCTCACAAGGCAGGGAGTGGCACAGGAAGTGGCCGCCTTCATGCTCTCCCTCTTCGAGAGCAAGGTGATGATCATGCTAATGCTTAACGTCTTCCTGCTCATCCTGGGAATGTTCCTGGACGGCATACCCATCCTCATCCTTGTGGTTCCCCTGGTAATGCCCCTTATGCAGCAGCTTGACGTAAACCTCGTCCACCTGGGTTCCATGATGGTGGTAAACGTGGGAATCGGAGTAATGACGCCGCCCTTTGCCATGTCTATCTTCGTTGGGTCGCGGCTGGGGGAGGTATCCCCGGCGGAGCTTACCAAGGCCATGATGCCCTTCCTCTTCCTGGTGTCAATTCCCGTGCTTCTTCTCACCACCTATATCCCGGCCCTCTCCTGCTGGCTGCCTGAACTTCTTCTCGGCGCCCAGATAGTGGGGCCGTGGTAGGCAAGCGGTTTATAGGGAGGATTGACTGAAAATGTTTGACATTTTAATAGAGAAAGGGCTCTGCTACGCCGGCGACGGCAGAGAGCCCTTCAGAGCGGATATAGGAGTAAAGAACGGCCATATCGGGGAGATAGGGGATCTTTCGGCGGCGGAAGCGGCCAGGAAGATTGACGCGTCAAACCTCTCCGTGTCTCCCGGATTTATTGACACCCACAGCCACTCCGACCTGGTGGCCCTGGCCGAGCCTGCCATAACCAACAAGACCGCCCAGGGCATAACCACCGACATCATCGGCCAGGACGGCATGTCCCTGGCGCCGATAAGGGACGAATATGTCAGCCCGTGGAAGAAGGCTATGGCCGGCCTTGAGGGCAGCTACGAGGTAGACTGGACCTGGCGCACTTCCGCAGAATATTTGGACGCCCTGGACAAAATGGACCTTGGCCCAAACCTGGCCTACCTGGCCCCCTTCGGCAACCTCCGCATGTGCGCACTGGGCCTGGACGACCGGCCTGCATCAAAGGAGGAGATAGCAAAAATCTGCTCCCTCCTTGAGGACGCCATCAGCGCCGGGGCCGTGGGTATGTCTACCGGCATGATCTACCCCCCCTGCAACTTCGCCTCCGAGGAGGAGATGGTGGAGGTGATGAAGGTTCTGGCAAAGCACGGCCTTCCCTTCGTCATCCACCAGAGGAGCGAGGCGGACGACATTCTGGCCTCCATGGACGAGGTTTTCACCCTGGGCAGGAAGTCGGGCTGCCACATCCACTTCTCCCACTTCAAGGTGGCGGGGCTGAAGAACGCCCATCTCTTTGAGCAGGTTATGGAAAAGCTGGACGCCAGGTCAAAGGAGATGCCCGTCTCCATCGACCAGTACCCCTACACCGCCGGGAGCACCACCTTCAGCGTAATCCTGCCCCCATGGGCCCACTCGGGCGGCGCCGATAAAGCCATGGAACGCCTGGCCGACCCCGGGGCCAGGGAGAGGATGAAGAGGGACATCAGGGAGGGCATCCCCGGATGGGACAACTTCGTGGACTTCGCCGGCATGGAGAATATCTACATCACCTTCGTAAAAAGTGAAAAGAACATGGACCTCGTGGGAAAGAATATGATCGAGATGGGCGAGATAAGGGGCATGGACCCGTTGGACGCCTCCCTGAACCTGCTGCTTGAGGACGAAATGGCAGTGGGCCTTGTGGACTTCTACGGTACCGAGGACCACATCGGCAAAATAATGGCCCATCCACTCCAGAACCCGTGCACCGACGGCATTTTGGGCGACCACCCCCACCCGAGAGTTTACGGAGCCTTCCCCAGGATCCTGGGCCACTACGTGCGGGAGAAGAAACTATTTTCCGTGGCGGAGGCAATCAGGAAGATGACCTCCCGGCCGGCCTCCCTTTTTAAGCTAAAGGACAGGGGGCTGCTTGAGAAGGGCTACCGGGCCGACATCACCGTTTTCGACGAGGCGACGGTAATAGACACCGCCACCTACGAGGACCCCAAACAGTACCCGAAGGGCGTTCCTTACGTGGTAGTTAACGGCAAACTCGCCATTGACGGCGGCCATGCGGTCGGTGGCAAGAGCGGCACGGTGGTCAGATTTGGCGCGAATTGACGCGGGCCGACGGGCGAGGGGGTAAATAATGGATCAGAACCGGAAGGAAAGGCTTGTTGACCTTTGCAGGGGCATGGTGCAAATTCCCAGCCTCTCGGGGGACGAGAAGAAAGTAGCCGATTTCATAGAGCAGAACATGCTGAACCTGGGCTTCGATTCGGTGGAGCGGGACCGTTACGGCAACGTGTCGGGCAGGATATCCCTGGGGAGCGGCGGCAAGAGAATTCTCTTCGAGGGCCACATGGACCACGTGGACGTAAGCGACCCCTCCAAGTGGACCTACGACCCCTACGCCGCGACAGTTTGCGACGGAAAAATCTACGGCCGGGGGACCACCGATATGAAGGGCAACCTGGCCGCCGCCATCATGGCCGCAGCGGCCATAAAGGCGGAAGGACGCCCTCTTGCGGGCGAAATTATAGTATCGGGGAGCGTATTCGAGGAATATTTCGAAGGGGTTGCGGCGGAAGCAATCGGCGAGATGTGGAAGCCTGACTGCGTGGTCATCGGCGAACCCTCCTCCCTGACCCTGAAACGGGGCCAGAGGGGCAGGGGTGAGATTGTGGTGGAAGCTTACGGAAAACCCGCCCACTCGTCCAACCCCGAGGTGGGCCTCAACGCCGTAAAGCAGCTTCTGCCCGTACTGACAAGAATTGAGCGGGATTTCGTTCCCGGAGTTCAACCCGTCCTGGGGAAGGGCATTCTGGAGCTGACCGACATAATATCCTCCCCCTATCCGGGCGCCAGCGTTGTGCCTGAAAAGTGCCGGGTCACCTATGACCGCAGGCTCCTGGTGAATGAGACAGAGGAGGGGGTCCTTGCGCCCCTGGAGCGGATTATCGACGAGGAGCGGGCGGCCAACCCCTCCCTGGACGGGGCTGTTTTCTTTGCGGAGGCGGAGGAGACCTGCTACACGGGGTCGAAGATAAAGGCCAAAAGATTTGCTCCCGGCTGGCTCTTCCCCGAGGATCACTGGTTTGTAAGCGCGGCCCTGGAAGGGCTTAAAAGCGCCGACATCGACGCTCCCGTGTCCCACTACGCCTTCTGCACCAACGGGAGCTACTACGCCGGAGTGGCGGGAATTCCCACCATCGGCTTCGGCGGGTCGAAGGAGTCCCTGGCCCACGTAATAGACGAATATATCGAGATAGACCAGCTTATGCTTGCCTGCAGGGGCTACATGGGAATAATAGGTTCCGTACTGAAGGCCGGATAAGGGGAACGTCCCGGGACTTAAACCTTACTGGAGGCGCCGCCGGAAAAAAACCGGACGGCGCCTCCAGTAAAATGATGTCATGCGGCTGTTAAAACTTGAAAAAAAGGCCGATAAATTTTATACTCCCAAAGAGTATAATCTGCACGGAGAGATTTTCCCATAAAACGGGAACAACTGAAGGAGGACGCATTATGACGGTACCCAGCGACATCGAGATTGCCCAGGGAGCAAAACTCCGCCCTATAATAGAGATAGCGGAAAAACTCGGAATCGGGCCCGAAGAGCTTGAACTGTACGGCAACTACAAAGCAAAGGTCTCCAATAAAGTTTGGGATAGAGTAAAGGACAACCCCGACGGCAAACTTATCCTGGTGACCGCCATCACTCCCACCCCGGCGGGAGAGGGCAAGACCACCACCACCGTGGGGCTGGCCCAGGGCCTTGAAAAGCTTGGACAGAAGGTGAGCTTTGCAGTGCGGGAACCTTCCCTCGGCCCCAGCTTCGGCATGAAAGGCGGAGCTGCGGGGGGCGGTTACAGCCAGGTGGTCCCCATGGAGGACATCAATCTCCACTTCACCGGCGACTTCCACGCAATCACCACCGCCCACAACCTCATCTCCGCCATGCTTGACAACTCGCTCCAGCAGGGCAACGAGCTGAACATCGACCCCAGACGGATTGTCTGGAAGAGGGTTTTGGACCTTAACGACCGCGCCCTCAGGTACGTGGTGGTGGGCCTGGGCGGCAGGCCAAACGGCGTTCCCAGGGAGAGCGGTTTCGATATAACCGTGGCCTCCGAGGTGATGGCCATCCTCTGCCTCTCCACCAGCCTCATGGACCTTAAAGAGCGGGTGTCAAGAATAGTGGTCGCCTACACCTACGACGGCAAGCCCGTTACTGCCGGGGACATCGGGGCGGCCGGGTCGGCGGCGGTGATCCTGAAGGACGCCATCAAACCCAATATAGTGCAGACCCTTGAAGGCACCCCCGGCTTCATCCACGGCGGCCCCTTCGCCAACATCGCCCACGGGTGCAACTCCATCCAGGCCACCCGCCTGGGGATGAAACTCTCCGACTACTTCATCACCGAGGCCGGCTTCGGCGCGGACCTGGGTGCGGAAAAGTTCCTGGACATCAAGTGCCGCCTTGGCGGCCTCAAACCTTCTGCAGTGGTTATAGTGGCCACCGTCAGGGCCCTCAAGATGCACGGAGGCCTAAAAAAGACGGAGCTTGCCAGGGAGGACCTTGCCGCTCTCGAAAAGGGCATGACCAACCTGGAAAAACACATTGAGAACGTTAACGCCTTCGGCCTGCCCGCAGTGGTGGCAATTAACCGCTTCCCCACCGATACGGAAGAGGAACTTACCCTGATTGAGGAGAGGTGCAACCGTCTGGGCGCCTCCGTGGCCCTCTCCGAGGTCTGGGAAAAGGGCGGCGAAGGCGGAATGGAGCTGGGCAGGAAGGTGATGGAGGCCTGTGAAAAACCTTCGTCCTTCCGCTTCCTTTACGATGTATCGCTTACTCCCAAGGAAAAGATAGAAAAAATAGCCAGGGAACTCTACGGGGCTGCGAGCGTAGCCTACACCGACCAGGCCGAAAAGGACCTGGCCCAGGTGAGCGAACTGGGCAAGAACGATCTGCTGGTCTGCATGGCCAAGACCCAGTACTCCCTTTCCGACGACCCGACGCTTCTGGGCAGGCCGGAAGGTTTTACGGTGACGGTCAGGGAGGTCCGGCTCTCCGCCGGGGCCGGATTCCTTGTAGTAGTGACGGGGGCTATAATGACCATGCCGGGCCTCCCTAAAAAACCTGCCGCCCTGTCCATCGATATTGACGAGAACGGCCGCATAACAGGCCTCTTCTAGGGGGGATTTTAATGACGGCGAAAATCATTGACGGCAAAAAAATAGCCGCTGAAATAAGGGCCTCCGTAAAGCGCGAGACCGCCCTTCTTAAGGAAAAAGGAATTACGCCCGGCCTGGCCGTTGTCCTGGTGGGGGACGATCCCGCCTCCAAGGTCTACGTGGGGCAGAAAGAGAAAGGGTGCCTTGAGGCAGGATTTGCATCCTTCCTCCACAAGCTGCCCGGAACCGCCACCCAGAAAGAACTGCTGGCCCTTATCGACCAGCTGAACGGCGACGGGGCGGTCCACGGGATCCTGGTGCAGCTGCCCCTGCCCCCCCAGATAGACCCCGACACCATTCTGGCCGCAATTAAGCCGGAGAAGGACGTGGACGGCTTTCACCCCGTCAACATGGGTCGTCTGGTAGCGGGCCTGCCCGCCTCCGAGCCGTGCACTCCCAAGGGAATAATGCGCCTCCTGAAGAGCACGGGGATTCCCCTTGCCGGTAAAAATGCCGTGGTAGTGGGCAGAAGCAACATAGTCGGCAAACCTGTGGCCCTGATGCTTCTGGCCGAGAGCGCCACGGTAACAGTCTGCCACAGCAAGACGGAGGATTTGGCCGGCCATGTCCGAAGGGCTGACATCCTGGTGGCGGCCGTTGGCAGGCCCCGCTTTATCACAGCCGACATGGTAAAGGAAGGCGCGGTTGTAATCGACGTTGGCATCAACAGGCTTGACGAGGGCCTCGTGGGCGACGTGGACTTTGGCCCCGCGTCGGAGAAGGCCTCCTGGATCACACCCGTTCCCGGCGGAGTGGGCCCCATGACCATTGCCATGCTCCTGGAGAATACCCTGGAACAGGCGAAAAAACTTGTAAAATAAAAAGGAGGCAGACGTCCATGACCTTGCTTAAAGAAAAGAACCTGGATGAGTTTTCGTCCGAACTGGCTTCAAGCTCCGCCGTGCCCGGAGGCGGCAGCGCGGCGGCCCTGTCCGGCGCCCTGGGGGCGGCCCTGGTATCCATGGTGTGCAGGCTCACCATAGGCAAAAAAGGCTACGAGGAGCACTTTGCCGAACTTGAAGAGGTTCTTGGTCTTTCCGACGACCTCCGTTCAAAACTGGTGGAGGCGGTGGACGTGGACGCCGCAGCCTACGGCAAGGTGATGGAGGCTTTCCGTCTGCCCAAGGAGACCGACGAGCAGAAAGAGGCCCGCAAAGCCGCCATCCAGGCCGGTTTTAAAGAAGCCTGCGAGTCCCCGAGGCGGACCTCCCTTTGGAGCCTGGACGTTCTCAGGCTCTGCGCCAGAATTTCCAGCAAAGTTAACGTAAACGCCGCAAGCGACCTTGGCGTGGGCGCCACCCAGGCCCTGGCGGGGCTTGAAGGGGCCTGCATGAATGTCCTCATAAACCTTCCCTCCATTAAGGACGAGGAGTATGTGAACCTTCTCAAGAGGGAAGTGGAGGAGACCGAGGAAGAGGGTAGAATTCTAAAAAGCGGCGTAATGAGAGAGGTACTTGGCTACATAGGCGGCGGGTCTTAAGCTTTCTAAAACCGTCTAAAGCCTTTTAAAACAGGCCGGGCCGCCGCCCTCCGGACATGCCGGAGGACCGGCCCGGCTTTTTTAAAATTAAACCGGAGGTGTGAGCATGATGAAAAAAGTGGTGGTAGGCATTGTGGGCGCGGGCTTTGCATCCCGCTTTCACTGCCGGTCCTTTGCCAAAGT